>DATJMP010000232.1:0-3175 GCA_035508655.1 Bryobacteraceae bacterium | reverse complement strand
GCCAGAAACTCCCGGCGCCTCATTCCGCCGGCCTTCGCCTCCACCATTCCGCCCGTCATCGCCCACCCGCCTTTTCCGGCCGCGCAGCCTGCTGAATCGCATCCAAAATGCGCCCGTGCGTACCGCAGCGGCACAGGTTGTCTTCCATGTGCCGCGCGATCTGCTCGCGCGTCGGATACGGCGCCCGCAGCAGAAGCGCATAGGCATTCATAATCATTCCCGGCGTGCAGTACCCGCATTGGAACGCATGATGCTCCAGGAAAGCCTGCTGGATGGCGTCCAATCCGTTCCGTCCGAATCCTTCAATCGTCCACACCTGTTTGCCCGCCACCGCCTTGAGCGGCGTCACGCACGCCCGTACCGCCTCGCCCTCCACCACCACCGTGCAAGCCCCGCACAGCCCTTCGCCGCATCCGAAATGCGTTCCGGTCAGGTTCAGATTGCCGCGTAGCACCCACAGCAGCATGCGCTCGTCATCGGTCGTCACCGACGCCGGCGCGCCGTTCAAAGTGAAGGAAATACTCCGCTCCATAGCCGTCTTCCCAAGCCGACTATAGCAGATAATCGCCTGATCTACTCCGATTATGGCCAGTAGCGCACGCCTGCAGCTTGCCATGCTGGCTTTCAAGCCGGCATACCCGATTCAGAGCACAAGAGTGCGCCTACCCCACTTCCTCGTTCGCCCGCCGCAGCATTGTCCGCATTGACGCAATGCAGTACGCCGTCCCCGCCCGCAGCATTCCACTGTCTCCCGCCAGTTGCGGCACATGGTCTGGCTCTGCCGCGCCGCTGAACCGCACCTCGCGCAGCGCCTTCATGACTTGGTACATATCCATATACCCGTCATCCGGGAACGTCTCCACGAAGTGCGGTAGCGGCCCCGTCACGTTGCGGAAATGCACTTCGAAAATCTTCCCCCGCCCTCCGAAATCCCGAATCATCTCGAACACGTTCTTCCCCATGCGGTCGCCGCCCTCCGACCATGTCCCCACGCAGAACGTCAGCCCCCAGTTCCGGCTCGCGCCCGCAATCTCCTCCGCCCGCCGATACCCGTCGTAATGCGTGAACAGCTTGGCCACGCCGTTCATCATCGCCACCGGCGGATCGTCCGGATGCAGCGCCAGCTTCACCCCCGCTTCCTCCGCTACCGGCAGCACGGCTTTCATGAAATAGCTGTAATTCGCCCACATTTCATCCGCCGTGTACTCGCGGTTGAACATGCGCTTTTCGACGCGGTTCCGGAAATCGCTCAAGTCGAATTCCCGCGCCGTGTATCCGCGTCGCTCAACCATCCGCGTGGTGTACGTGTTGCCCGGATGAAAATCGTACGACGCAACCGGAATTCCCAGCTTCCCCAAATTCCGCAGAAACCCGTTGTACTGTTCGATCAGCTCATCCCGCCCCGCCTGCCCCAATTGAACCTTCGGCGACCGGTACGCATAATGCACCCCCGAGTAAATCTTCATCCCGAACCGCGCATACCGCTGCTGGGTCGCCCTCAAATCGTCCAGCCCAATCGCCCCCTCCCCGAATTCCAGCCGCACCCACCGTAGCCCGATCTGCTGGAGGAACCTGAGATCCTCATCCTTCACCGACTGCGCATTCACCCGATGGCATAGCCTGACGTTCCCCGGATCATCTTCCTCCGTCACCGCTCGCCGCCTCTGTGCCCGCAGCGGCACCCCAGCCGCCGCTGCCGAAATCAGAAAGTTTCGCCGTCGCATACAGCCGACAATAGGCCACCTCTTCCGTCGCGTCAAGCGCGAGGATCGCCGCGCGCCCAATCTGCCACCGTGCCCGGAGCTATGATGAGTGGTTCTTATGAAGAGCCTGTTGCGTGGCAATTATCGCTGGCTGCTGATCTTCTGGATGTTCCTGATCGCCGCCATCACTTACCTCGACCGCGTGAACATCTCCATCACCGGCCGTTTCATCGAGCAGGAATTCCACCTCTCGCACATTCAACTCGGATGGGTGTTCAGCGCCTTCGTCCTCGGCTATGCCCTCTTCCAGGCTCCGGGCGGCCGCCTTGCCGACCGCTTCGGCGCCACCCGCGTCGTCTGCGCCGTCACCCTGTGGTACGCGTGCTTCACTTCCGCCACCGCCTGGACCCCTTCCACCATCCCCTTCGCCTTCGGTCTTCTGCTCGGCGTCCGCTTCCTCCTTGGCAGTGGGGAGGCCTGCTTCTTCCCCTCCTCCAACCGCGTCGTCGCGGCTTGGATTCCGCAGCAGGAGCGCGGCCTCGCCAACGGCATCATCTTCGCCGGTGTCGGCGCCGGCGCCGCCACCGCGCCCCCGCTCATCAGCTACATCATTGAGACGTACGGCTGGCACTGGACCTTCTGGATCACCGCCCTCATTGGCATCGCCTCCGGCCTCGTCTGGTACCGCATCTCGAAAGACCGGCCGGAGGACCACCCCTTGGTTACTCCCGAAGAAGCGGCCCACATTCGCGCCGGAGTCTCCAAAGCCGCTTCCGCCCCGTCCTCCAGCGTTCCCTGGGGCGCCATCTTCCGCAGCCGCGACGTTCTTGCAGTCAGCGCCAGCTATTTCTGCTATGGCTACGTCGCCTATCTTTTCTTTTCCTGGTTCTTCACCTACCTCCGCGAGGTCCGCGGGCTCGACCTGAAATCCAGCGCCGTCTACGGGATGCTCCCCTTCATGGCCATGATGAGCTGCTCCCCCATCGGCGGATGGATCAGCGATATTCTCACCGTGCGCTTCGGTAAGCGCATCGGCCGGTGCGGCATCGGCGTCGTCGCACTCGCGGTTTCCGGCCTGTTCCTCGCGCTCGGTACGCAAGTCACCAGCGCGCCCATGGCTTGCTTCGTCCTTGCCGGCGGCGCCGGAGCCCTCTATCTCTCCCAGAGCTCCTATTGGTCCGTGACCGCCGGTCTCGCAGGACGCTCGGCCGGATCCGTCTCCGGCGTCATGAACATGTTCGGCCAGTTCGGCGGCGTCGTCACCTCGTCCCTCACCCCGTGGGTGGCCGCCCACTACGGCTGGACCCCGTCCTTCCTCCTGGCCGCCGGCCTCGCCATCGTCGGCTCCCTTGCCTGGCTCCTGGTTGATCCCGCCCGCGAGTTGGTCCTGGAAGAGGTCCCCGCCACCCAGATGCACTAAGGGTGCATCCGAGCCGGTACCCCATGGGAGCCGCGACCGTTAGGAAGCGGTT
>DATJMP010000231.1:0-8954 GCA_035508655.1 Bryobacteraceae bacterium | reverse complement strand
GCCGCCGGTCGAACTGGTGTTAACCGTGCCGGAGATTGTGAAGCTGAGCGTAAGGCTGGTAAGGATCGAACCGGAAACCGCGCCCGAAGCGCTAGTGGACGCGCCGGTATAGCCCTGATAGCTGCCCGTTCCTCCGGTGATGGTTGCCGACCCACTGACTGAACCTGCAGTTGTCAGGGCCGTTACCGGAAAGGTCATCGTGCCGGTAACGGTGCCGTTGCTTAAGGTGAGGGTGAATGGAACCGTTAGGTTGGTTCCGCTGATATTGCTCAGCGAACCGCTGGCAACAAATGTTCCGCTGACCGCTGCAGCGCCCGCCAGGCTCAGACTTGCGTTCCCGGAAATCGAAGCACTGGTCCCCGAGATTGTGATGGGGGCATTGGTTACAGTCAACGTGAACGGTACGCTGGCGGCGTGCGCCGCCATGGAAATCAACAGGGCAGGTAGTAAGGCGGCGGTGAAACGAAGCATCGAATCCTCCGAAAAGCCGGGCGGCACATGTTCTCCAACCGAATGGGAGGGTGGCGCTGGGCTAGGCGGTAGTGTACTTCAAATCACCAGCGAAGTTAAGTTAAGTTCGTAACACAGCACCAAAAAGAGGTGCTATTGGAAACTTACTCCCTTTTTGCCGGAAAAGGGTATCGCGAGCGGACGGCCAGAACCAGATCATGGTCGCCGCTTTTCGTCCCGCTATAGAAGCCGACCGTGGTATTGAGGCGGATGAAATACGCGTCTCCCTCGCGCGCAGGGTGACGGCCCTCGTTGCCATCTTCGCCGCCGCCCGCCACCATGTCGCCATGGCCGCGGAGAATATAGTAAATCTCCTCCTCCATGTCGTGGTGGTGGGGAATGTTAGTGCCGCCGGGCGCGAAATCCATGATGAACAGGCTCACCATCTGGCTGGCGGCCGCCAACTTGTCGCGCTTGCTCTCCGTCGTGCCCATCAGCAGCTTGAACTGCGCCGTCGGGCCATGGCCGGACAGAATCTGCAGGCCCACATCCTCTGAGTTAGCCAGCATCAATTTGGGCGTGGGGGCGACCTGGGTTCCGCGGGGGATTTTGAAGCCCATGACGAGCAGCCGGACCGGCTGTGCCGACTCATTTGCCATCCCATGGCTGACGTCAACGGGAAGGTACATGAAATCGTTCTTCTTCACCGAAACCCGCTGATCGCCGTAGAGCAGGGTGCCGCTGCCTTCCAGGATGTAATAGATCTGCTCTTCGGCCGGATAGCTGACCATGGCGCTCTGGCCGCCGGGCCCGACCGTCAATTCGCCATACCGTGCGATTCCCCGGAGCTGCCGGGCCTGCGAATCGCCGACACCGAAGGCGGGGCGATACTGCGCGCCATGAGAGTTGGCCGTGAGATCACCCTCTGCCGGCGGCACGTCCGGCAGATAGCGGTGGAGAAAGGTGGGATCGGCCGCCAGCAGCATAGAACCGGCGGCCAGACCGATGACGATCGAATTGAGGAAGCGCATGAGACCTCCTAAAATTTCGGCCGGGGCAGGCGAAACCGCCTGCCCCGGTTTTGACTACTCGTAGCTTACACAATTGCACCACTTGCCGTTTTCGTCGTAATGCGGCCACGGACCGCCGGTGCGGAAGCCGGAGACAAGCACGTCATCGAAGTGCGGGGTGGGTTCGAAATAACCGGGACGACGCAGGTGCTCCTTGATGACGGCGTCGTTCAGTTCGAGACCCAAGCCGGGCCGGTCGTCCGGAACCTTCACATAACCCTTTTCGATGATCGGCTTCGGCAGGCCGGTGACGAGGTCCTGCCACCAAGGCATATCCAGCGCGTGGTTCTCCATGGCCAGGAACTGGTTGCCCATGGTGGCGACGGTGTGGTAGCCCGCGAAACCGCCGATGGGCGAACCGGCATGATGCATCGCCACGCGGACGCCGCAGAGTTCGGCGTGGTCGGCGATGCGCTTGGTTTCGAGCAGGCCGCCGGAGGTCTCGATATCCGGATGGATCACGTCGACGGCGCGGTGGTCGAGCAATTCCTTGAAGCCGCCCTCCAATCCGAAAATGTCCTCGCCGGTGTTGACCGGCGTGGTGGTGGCGTCGGAAATCGTCTTATAGGCCTGCCAGTTCAGGTAAGGATACTGATTGCGCTCGCCGATCTGCAGCAGGTCTTCCGCCCAGGAAAGCTGGTAGGGCTCGAAGGCCTTGGCGTAGCGGATGGAATCGTTGACGTTGAGCGGGCCGAAGTGGTCGGCGGCCAGGGGCGTGCCGGGCCCGATCACGTCGCGGATGGCGGCGATGTATTCGCAGAGGTATCCCAGACCCTTTTCGGTGCAGACTCCGCGCTCGTTGAGGACACCGGTCAGCTCTTTGCGCTCGCTCAGGATGCTGGATTGGAGGTCCATCTTGAAGAACGTCAGCCCCATCTCCTTGCGCTTGCGCATGCGCTCGGCATACATTTTGGGGTCCCAGTGGCTGGTGGTGTCGGCATAGATGCGGATGCGGTCATGGTTCTTGTTGCCGATCAGGCGCCAGGCGGGAACATTGTAGACCTTGCCGGCGATATCGTGCAGAGCCATATCGACGGCGCTGAAGCCGCCGCCCATGCGGCCATGATTGGAGAACTGGCGGATCATGCGCAGGTTCTGCTCGATGTTCAGCGGGTTTTTGCCGACCAGGTGGGCTTTCAGAATCAGGGCGATTCCTTCCACGCCCGCGTCGCGTACCTCACCCAGGCCGTATACGCCCTGGTTGGTGTAGATCTTGATCAGCGGATAATCGTAATTGGCCGCCACGCGGCAGGCCCGCATATCCGTAATCTTCAGGGTGCTGGGCGCGGAATTGCGATTCACCGTCTGCTGGGCGCTGACGGGCCCTTCGGTGGCCTTGAACAAGGGCCCGAACATTGCCGCAGCCGCGGCGCTCCGTAGCATGGACCGGCGTGTGGGCCAGGTCTTTTGTCGTCTCTGCATCGTTCTATCCTCTCTAACCGAGCATGCTTCTGCGCGGCTCCTAGAACTCGATTCGCAGGATACCCTGGAAATTCGGGTTGGGGGTATACCAGTTACTGAAACTATATCCCGTGACGGGAGCGAACCTGCCAAAACTTTGCGGGCTCGTGATATTCACTGTAGTGTTCGGGCTCAGGAACGCCCGAGTCTTGGGCAGCAGATTGTGTGCGTCGGCACGCAGGCTGATCTTGTACTTCTCCCGGTACGTCCAGGTTTTGAGAATCGAGTACTGCGGCCACCAGACGCCGCCGGCGCGCCCGATTCCCACCCCGGCGTTGCCGCCGGTGTACGCGGCCGGATACGAAAACGCGTTGATGTTGAACCAGGGGTTCTGGTTGGATTGCGGCCACAGGTTCGGGCCGACGGAATAATTGGAGACGTTGACGGCCTGGCCGGCGACGATGTTCGGCTGCGTCTCCCCGGGCAGATATTTGTAGGGGCTGCCCGCCATGGTGAACGTTACCGGCTGACCGGTGCGGAGGCTCTGAATCGTCGTCAGGGTCCAGTCCCCCAGCATCAGGTCCACGATATACCATGCGCCCTGGCCGTTGTGGAACGGGTGGCGCCTGCCCTTGCCGAACGGCAGGTCCCATGTTGCCTGGGAAACAAACTGGTATTTCAGGTCGTTGGTGGCCGGTCCTTTGGTCAAATTCCAGTCGTACCACTGCTGGCCGGTGCCGGCGGTGCCGCTCAGGTTCTTGCTCCAGGTGAACAGGAAGTTGTAGGAGAGGCCGTTGTCGAACCGCCGTTCCACGCGTGTATTCAGGGCGTGATAGGTGCTGTGGCCATAGTTGCCGATGTAGTTAATGGTCCCGAACTGCGGGTAGTCGAGATAGTTCTGAGTGGCGGCATAAACCGTGTTCAGGAGGGTTGTGTTCGTCGAATTGTAGATCGACGCCGGCAGCACGTTCATGTTGACTGCGGTCGGAGGGACCTGGCGTACGCCGGCCGATCCCTGATAGACAACCTCGGCCAGATGATTCGGCCTGAACTCCCACTGGAAGCCACTCGACCAGGTCATCGTGTAGGGGCTGCGCAGGTTCGGGTCGATATAAGTCGCGGAGCGGCTGCTGTAATTGGTTCCGATGAAGGGAGCGGTGCTGTTCGCGCCCACGTTGTAAGCGATCGGGCCGGGGCCTTGCGAGAGATAAAAGGCCGGATACGGGTTCCCAGCCACCTGCTGGACGGCGGCTTGGGCTGTGTACTCCTGCTGGCCCAGTTGCGGCATGACGTCGTTGGTGAAGATGCCGAAGGACCCGCGGTATACGAACTTCGGCATGAAATTCCAGGACAGCCCCAAGCGCGGGGCGAAGTTCTTCATGTCCGCGGAGTAAACCGTCCCCGCCGGATGAGTGATCGCCCCTTCCAGGCCGGTCAACGGATCCGTGGCTGTAGGATTGAATTCGGATTTGAACCCGTACTTCGTGTTGGCCGGAGACTCATAGCTGTAGCGCAGCCCGATATTGATCGTCAGGTTGCGCGTGGCGCGCCAGTCGTCCTGCACGTAGAACTGGTGCGACCACCAGCGCGGCAGGTAATCCGCCAGTAGCGTATTGAACGTGGCGGAGCTTACGGCACCCAGCAGGAAAGAGGCAAACGTGTTGCCGGTATTGGGAGTATTGGGTAGACCGCTCCCCGCCGTGGTGAAGTTGTAGACCCCCGAGGGCTGCGTCAGCGGCACGTCGTTCTCGCGCGAAAAGATGCCCTGATAGCCCCACTTAATGGTGTGAGCCCCGTGGACCCTGGAAACGTTGTCGGCCAACTGCATGTCTTCGTTGAGCGTGCGGAAGTTCGACGCCCCGCCCGCCGCGGAAGGATTGGCCGACCAGGATACCGAACTGCCGCCGGAAGCCCCCACGAAACCGGGAAAACTTTGTGGGCCCACGCCGGGAATGCCGAGCACGCCCGCCCATCCTCCACCGTTGAGGTATGGCCCGATGTTATCGTTGCGCCGGTTATAAGAGACGCGGAACTCGTTTACGGTGGTTGGTCCGAAGTTGTGGATCTCGCTGAGGACAACGTTATACAGATCGATCGGCTCGCCGTAGCCGAAACCCGAAATCGTGTCCAGGGCCTGCCAGGCATACTGGACGCTGTTGCGGCCGGCTCCCGTGCGGTTCTTGTTCCGGTCCAACCGGACGAAAAACTTGTCCGAGCTGCGGATCTGCTCGTCGATCTTGACGACGAAGGCCTCGCGGTCCGAAAGATAGTGAGTCAGGTCCGTGTAGTTGTTGTTGGGGCCGGTGGTGCTGTAGAATCCCGTCGTGTTCGGAAGCTGATAGGGCTTGAAGGAGAGGAACTTGGCGGCCACCGGATCAAAGCGGTTGGTTGGGATCTGGTTTCCCGGGAAGGGCGTCGCGGTCCAGCCGGTGCCATTGGCGCATCCACTAGAGTTGCCACAGGTGATGCTCTTCGGGTCATAAATCGGGTAGCCGAGACCGCCAAAAGAGAAGTTGCCGGTGAGCATGGCCTGATCGGGCGTCGAGGTGGTCGAACTGTTGGCCTCATGGTCATAGTCCAGACGGTAGGCAAGGAAGAAGAACGTCTTATTCCGCCCGTCATAGACCTTAGGCACGTAGACCGGCCCGCCTAGGACGGCGTCGAAGTTGTGATATTCGAACGGCGCCGTCGCCACATTGGCCACGCTCTGCTGGAAATACGAGCGGTAAATGAAGTCCTTGTTGATATACCGTTCCTCGGTGGCGAAGTGCAGCTGGTTGGTTCCGCTCTTCAAAACCATGCTGTAGGCGCCTCCGGCGACGTGCCCCATCTCGGCCGGAATTCCCGTGGTCAGCACCTGCGCTTCCTCGATCGAATCGACGGGCGGCGTGATGGACGTCGTGGTCTCGCCGATATCGGTGCGCACCGATTGCTTCACGTTGGCTCCGTCAATGGTGTAGCCAATCAAGGCCGAGGGTTGGCCCAGCATGTGATATGTACCGTCGTTCTGCCCCTGCGAACCCTCCATGTAGTACAGAAGGTGCTGCGGTTTGGATTGCAGCATGGGAGTTTCGTGGACCTTTTTGGCGTTGTCCAGACCGCCCACTACGGAGCTGTCGGTGGCGAGCAGGGGACTCGCCGCAGTCACCTCGACCTCCTGCGTCAGGGAGCCAACCTCAAGTTGTATGTCGATACGGGTCGTCACGCCGGCCTGCAAAGTGATGCCGCTCCGCAGGAATTTCTTGAATCCGGCAGCTTCCACGGTAAGCTCATAATCGCCAATGCCGAGAAACGGCACATAGTAGTTCCCGTCCGCGGTGGTCTGACCTTTTGATACGACCTGCGTCTGGACAGAGGTGGCGGTAATACTGGCCGCTGGAATCGCGGTGCCAGTGGGGTCAGTGACTGTGCCAACCAGGGTTGCGGTTCGGACGTCCTGGGCGAAGGAAAGGGGGGCTAAGACCAAGGCGACCAGGACCAGGGATCTCGTTCTGGACATAAGTCCTCCTAGATCAAGCTCGATCGCGCCGCGAGCATAGTTCCGGAGTGAACCTCGTCGCTCCTGAAGCTTGCGGTGATTATACGTCTGATTTGCAGATTTTACAAGCCTTTAATCTGATTCTCTGCAACTCACCGTGGAACTTAGTCAGTTACCTGGACTTTTCGCTTTGGAACGCCTTTCGTGTGGCAATCCGCGCACTTCACAAAGTGAATGTTGTGCCTGCTGGTGCTGGCTTTGAAAGTTGTGTCCATTTGCTCCACGTCCAGCCCGCAGTTGGACATCTTCGGGTGGCAGGCGGCGCACGAAGCGCGCGTCGTCTCGCCGTGCTGAGAATGGCAAGCCAGACAACTGATGCCTTCGTGCACTCCGATGCCGGTGCGGTCGTCGCCGCTTCCCACCTGCATGGTGGAAACGGGGGCATGACACTGGTAACAGAGAGCCTGGCGCTGATCCTTGCTCATGCGAACGGGGCGGCTGTCGTCAAACATCACCGGTAGCGGCAGATCGGCCAGCGGGATGTAGCGCTGCGTGCGGCGGTCAAAGAATGCGAGCGAGGGGCGGGCGATCTCCTGCGAAAGGCCCGGAATGCGGCCGGCGATATCGGTCTTTTGCATGGGCCGGCCCGAGCGATGCATTTCGTGGCACGTCAGACACGGCATGGCAGGCTGATTCTGCAGGTCGGCGCGGAGCAGGCGCCAGGGACCCCGAAGCGCGACCGGCGTAACCAGGTCGCGAATGCCGCCTTCGAAGCGCATGCCGTGGCAGCGAAGGCAATCGTCCATCAGCATGTTGGCGGAATTGAACTGCTTGTCCGTGAAGATGCGCCCGTAGGTGGCGCTGTGCGGGCCGGATTGCCACGCGGCATACTCCTGGCGGTGGCACGCCTGGCATTCTGCCGTCATGGCCGGAACGTAGTTGTTCGGTAGGCCGATCTGTTCCGGAAGGTCGCCGCGCAGGTGCGAGTAGACGCGCGTGGCGTTATTCCAATGAAAGGCAACGTCGAGGGTAAGGGCGCCGCCATGGCATTTCTGGCAGGTAACAGCCTGGTGGCTGGAGGCGTGCCACTGGTCGTACAGCGATTGCATCTCATGGCAGGCTGCGCACCCCTTCCCCGCCCCGGATTCGTAATAGAGGCTGGCGGCGGGCACCATGAGGAGGAGCGCCACCGCAACCAGGCCGGCGCCGAAAATCAATTGCTTCACGAGAGCACCTTCGAGCCTTTCCACGCCTTGAGAAGATTTTCGGAAGCACGAAAGGCGTTCGCCAGAATGGTCAGCGCGGGGTTGAAGCCACCGTTAGTGACGTGAACGGAGGCATCCACCACGTAGAGGTTATCGACGTCGTGCAACTGGCAGTCGCGGTTGACCACCGACGTTTTCGGGTCGTTGCCCATCCGGCAGGTGCCGCACTGATGCTGGCCGCCGCTGAGGCCAGGTCCCGGGATACTTAGCCAGGTTTGAACCGCTCCGGCCTCCTTGAGCCAGGCTTCGCCCTTCCCCGCCGTGAAGCGGGCAATTTCGAGGGTGTGGGGATGCTTCGAGCCGGAAAGCCGGGCCACCGGAATGCCCCAATGGTCCTTCACTTTCGGATCCACTTGCACGCGCGAATCGAACAGCGGCATTTCCTGCACCGGCCCCATGACGACGATGGTGCGGCGATACGCACTGCGGACGAATTCCTTGTGCTTCGTCCCCCAGGCCGGCACCGAAGGTGGCACACGGCTCATGAACTGGTAAGGCAGGCGGATGAACTCGTTGGCCAGCATGCCGCCGCCGGCGAGCCCGGGGTTGCCGTGATTGAAATCGCAGACGGCGATGGATGCGCCCGGGCCGAGATCATCGAAGATCTCCTGTTCGAACAGGCCGATGGCGGCGGGGTACGTGTGGGCGTGGAGGTTACGGCCCACCCAGTCATAGCGATTGCCGAGGCCATTAGGGAAGAGGCGGTGCCTGGTATTTAGCAGCAGGCGGGCGGATTCCACGGCGCCGCCGCAAATGATGACGAGATCGGCGGTCTGATGCTCGAGGCGCTCGTTGGCGTCATAGTACGCCACGCCGGTGGCATGGCCCCGATCGTCCAAAGTGATCTCCCGGACCATGCAGTCCGTGCGCAAATCGCACTTGCCGGTGGCCAGGGCTACGGGGATGACGGTGTTATGCGTCCCGTTGCGGGCGCTCAACTCACAGGCGAAACCCACACACCAGCGGCAGCGCATGCAGCTGCGCCGGCCGTTGTACGGCACGGTGTTGCGCAGCATCGGGATATCGAACGGGTGCAGACCGAGGCGTTTGGCGGCGGGGAGCAGGACCTGGTGTTCGCGGGAGGGCGCCAATGGAGGCATGGGGAGGGGCTTGCGGCGCGGCCCCTTAAAGATGTTGGGACCGTCATCGCCGGAGACGCCCAGTTCCCATTCCGCGCGCTCGTAATACGGCTCCAGGTCGGCGTAGGAGATCGGCCAGTCTTCCAGCGTGCTGCCGGCGACGGCGCCGTAGGTGGAGCGCATCCGGAAGTCTTTTTCCATGTAGCGCCAG
>DATJMP010000230.1:0-11472 GCA_035508655.1 Bryobacteraceae bacterium | reverse complement strand
GCAACGTATGCCCAGTTCTTGTCGCAACCCACCGTCGATCCGATATACATCACGTTGCTCCAGCCTTTGCCCTTGTGTTCATTTTCGACCGCGTGAACGCAGTCCGAGTGCCAGAACACCGTATCGCCGGGCTCCATCATCGGAATCGATATCACCGCGTCCAGCAGCGGCGCGTGCCACTCCGCCTGAATCGACAAGGCTCGGCTCGGCTTGGCTCCGCATAATTCGGTTTCTGGCGTGTCATCCTGCAACGCTCGCAGCAGGATATACACCATGGCGTTGGCAATCGGGACCAGTTGGAGGGTTCCGTCGCCTTTCCCCTGCCGGGTCAGAGCCGTCCATCCTTGAAACGTGCGGAACATTGAGCAGGCCGCTGGCGAGTCGATCTCCTGCACCTCGGTTCGGTACGCGGCGTCGAAGGCGTCATACTTGCGCCAGTCGCCGGAGAAGACGTGCCGATAGACCTTGGTGAAGTTCTCCTCAAGCCAGCGTTCCACCGATCCCCCGTCGCAATGCGGCGAGAGCCCCAGCGAGGCGGCACCCGATGGCCGCCGCCGAATGCGGTCGGCATACACCGGCACTTGGTTGGGATTGAAGTGGACCTTGCCCTCACTCTCCGCCTTCCACAGGTTATTGAGAAACACCCGCGTGTTGGTGAGGGACTCGGCCTGACGCGCCAGCACCTGCGGCTTCGACCAGTAGATGCCGTAGATCTGCGGCCTCGACGACGCCAGGCTGCCGAAGTACTTGTCCTCCGCGGCCTGGGCCAACTTTTCGTCTAGCCGGTTGCCTTCCACGTATCCCCCAAGCTCCTCGTTCCACTCTGTCGCCTGTCCGGACGGAAACACCTGCCGGATCACGCAGGCTCCGCGGCGCCGGACGAGATTCCGCATCGCGTCTGGAACACGGCCGGCCGCGATATCGTCATACTGCACGATGGGAATGACGGCGCCGCCGGAGTCGCGGTCCTCGACCACTTCCGCCACTTGGCGCTTCATCTCCGCTTCCACTTCCGCAAACGTACCGGCGTAATCCGGATTTTGCCGGCGCAGCTTCTGTTTAGCCTGGTGAATGGCCTGAGCCAAATTGTCGATTTGAAAAGACATATTCTCCCTCCACGAAACTTCTGAAAATTCCCGGTGCGGCAAACGCGAAGCAAGCCCCTCCATTACTGCTGCGGCCCGCTAAGCCTCCACAGTCACCCAGGCTCCGCTCGCATTACTCGCGAGGACGGCATCGATGATCCGCATCTGCCGGAGGCCGTCCTCGAACGTCGGATAATCGACGGGTCCGGCGGCGCCGGCAACGACCGCGTAGAACCGGCGGAATACCTGTTTAAAGGTGGCGTCCCACCCTTCGCTCAGCCCACCGGGAATTTCGGTGTAGGAGCGGGCAAGATCGGCGAAGAGTGCACCGTCTTTGAGGTGAAGTTCGCTGGGCCGGTCCCGGCGGCCAATCCAGAGCTCTTCGGGACGTTCGCCGTCCCACATAGCCGAGCCCTGGGAGCCGGAGATCTCAACGGCGATCTGATTCTTCCGCCCCGCGGAAACCTGGCTCGCCGTCATGATGCCGCGCGCCCGCTCGCCCATTCGGAACGCCACCGACGCAAAATCCTCGGTCTCGATGGCGACTTCCGTGAACTCCTCCGGCCGCAGGTTCTTCCCCTGAAACGTCTCCACCGATCCCCTCGGCCGCTTCCGCTTCGTCACGAACGTCTCCAGGCTCGCCGATAGCGACGAGATCCGCAGACCGGTCACGTGCTCGGCCAGATCGCACCAGTGCGTCCCGATATCGGCAAATGCTCGCGATGGTCCCTCCGCCACACGCCAGTTCCAATCGGTATCGTGCAGCAGCCAGTCCTGCGAGTAAGTCCCCTTCACCAGCCAGACCTCGCCCAAGGCACCGGTCTCGCACATCCGCCGCAGGTTCTGCACCTGCGGGTAGGCGCGCACGTTGTACACCGTGGCATGCAGCAGCCCGGAATTCCGGGCCGCCACTAGCATGCGCGCCGCTTCCTCTGGATTGGCCGCCAGCGGCTTCTCGCAGACCACGTGCTTGCCTGCCGCGAATGCCGCCAGTGTCTGTTCCAAATGCAACGAGTTCGGCGTGCAGATGTGGATCGCCCGAATGCCGGGGTCGTCCAACAGTTCCCGGTAATCCGCCGCGGCCCAATCGATATTCAGCTCGTCGGCGAAGCGCCGCGCCCGCTCCTCGCTGCTGCCGGCCACCCCCGCCACCTCGATGTTCCCCAACCGTCGCAGCGATTCCACATGGACCCGGGCGATAAAGCCGGTCCCTACCACGCCCACTCGGATTCTCGTTCGCGTCTTCCGCATGGTTCCCGGCACCTATCCCCACGGCTTCTCGGCTGCCGCATTCCGCCCGCTCAGGCGGCCGGAAGTGAACGCCCAGGCCATGTGAATCCCGTAGCCGATGCCACGCAAGAGCAGGTTGCCGTGCCCCATCACGCCTCCCGCATAGAGCGACGGAATCACTTTGCCGAAAACGTCCAGCACCTGGAGACTCGTGTTGATCTCGACGCTCGTATCGCCCGGCAGGACCATCGTTCGCAGCGGGCTGTGGCAGTAGAACGGAGGCGCACTGATGCCCTTGCCCACCGTGCCGGCGCCCGGATGGCCGAATGTCTGGCGGTGGAATTCCGGGTCATTGCCGGCGCTGCAGTATCCGTTCCACTTCTCGATTCCGGCCTTCAGCCCAGCCGGATCCACGCCTACGACCGCGGCCAGTTGCTCGATCGTGTCCGCCTTGTAAACCGCCTTGCGCGCGATGAGATCGTCCACCGTGCCCCAGCCGCCGAGTCGGCTGATGTCGCCGATTCCCGGGATCAGGGCGGCGATATTCGGCCATTTCTGAAAATTATCCGCGATGCGCTTGTCATATACCAGGTGGCAGGTCTTCTCGGGTTGACTTTCCAGGGCCAGACACGTCGGCGTGCCGTGCATCTCTTCGTTGATGAACCGGGCGCCGTTCTGGTTCACTAGAATCGCGCCGGCTTCCACGAATCCGAACGGCATCCATTGCATCTTGGCCGTTGGATCGACCGGTGGGCCCGGCAGCCTGCCCCGCACATAGGGGATCGCTCCGTTGTCCAGCATCGTCATCCCCGCCCCCAACGCCGCCGCCATAATCAGACCGCCGCCGTCATTGGTCGGGACTGCCACCGGCAGGGCGGCGATATCCGCCGTCGTGACTTTGGCCATCATGGTGGGATTCGCTTCGAAGTTACCGGCCGTCAGCACCACGCCGCGCCTGGCTTTGATGCTGATGGACTTCCCACTCTTGATCGCAACCACCCGAACGCCGAGCACGCGGTTGGCTTCACCCCGGTAAAGTTCCACGCCTTTGGTGGAAACGAGGGTCTCGGTCCCACCCTTCGCCAGCCTTGGCCGGATGACACGGGGCCATGCAGATGATCGCGGATACAACATATGCATCCGCTTGACGCGGTGAACCGGGTACTCGAACGGGCCGCGCAGGTCGACGCCGAGGCCGAGCAGCCAGTCGATTGTCGGGCCGCCGTTCTCCCCCAGCACGCGCAGCAGCGACTTGTCCATCCGGCTGACGTTCTCGCCCGCCAGTTTGAGGACATCCTCCATATACGCGTCCACGCTGTCCGCGATGCCCTCCTTCTTCTGCAGGCTGCTGAGAGGTACCGTGACTGCTCCAATGCACATCACACTGGCGCCGCCAATAACGGGCGCCGCCTCCACGATGATTGCTTTTGCCCCTTGTTCATTGGCGCTGACGGCGGCCATACAACCCGAGCCGCCCCCGCCAACCACCACTACGTCTGTCTCTTTGTCCCAGTTCGCCGGTGGCGCGGCGGCCCGCAACGGGACACTAGCCACCATCCCGGCGACCGCACCCGCGCTGGCTCCGCCCAGAAAGCGCCGTCGCGATGAATCATGCGTTTTCGTCATGGTACTCTCCTCATCGATTCGGAAATCTCGCCCGCCGCCCTCGATACCAGGCACTGGCGCCGAGCGTAAGCGCCACGAGGCCGGCGAACAGCGCTACGTTCAGGACCATCACTACAATCAGAGCCCAGAGCCAGTCCATCGAATCCTCATTCGTCAGCGTCCATCCCTGGTCAGGACCTGACGTTCCCGGAGCAAATTAATGACATCGGCAGCCAGCTGTTCCGGCGGACCCTTGAGCACGCGTTTCTCCTTCTTGCCGCTGGTGCCGCCGCTCATCATCATCTTCAGCCGGTCCGCCGCGGCCCCCCCCGCCAGAGCCACCGTCTTCTTAGGCCGCACTCGCGCCAGTGCCAGACGCTGGGTGACCGCAGGCCCGGGGAACGAATCCGCATCGATGCTGATTTCTTCCACCGGCCGGCGCTGCGCCAGCAGCAGTCCCGCTACCGAGACATACCGAGGTTGTATGCTCCCTGGTTCGATCGCAACCACTGCAGGAAGCGAGGCCCCCCAGACCTGCCGGTTCCCCGCTTCGAGCTTTCTTTCCACCTCAACCTGGCCGTCCCGTAGCTCCACAATCGACGCATTGGAGAGATACGCGGCTCCCATGGCTCGAGCCGTAGCGGCGGGAACAATGCCGCTGCCGCCATCGTCGGAACGCTGGCCGGCCAGCACCAGGCCTCCTCCCATCCGCCTGATGGCAGCCCCCAAGAGCGTTCCCGTCGCCACCTGGTCGAGCCCCGCATCTTCCGCCACCACAATCCGCATCGCGCGGTCCGCGCCCATACCCAGGAACAGGCTGAGGAAATCGCGGAGCTCGCGCGGCGCGGCCGTAATGCAGGTAATCCGCTCCACCCGGCCGCTTTCCCGCAGCCGCAGAGCGTGCTCCATCGCGAACAAGTCAGCTTCATTCACCGCCCACTGGCGGCATGCGGGCGCCAACCGTTGCCCCTCGTTCTCAAACGCCAGGGCGCCCACCAACGCAACCGCCGGTTTTACGGCGACGAATACCTCCCCACCGAACGCCATGGCCTATTTCCTTCCCGTCTCCTGCCGGAACCGTTGCGTCAGCGTGGGCAGCAACTCTCTCACGTCCGTTTCGAGCGCCAAATCCGCAATCTTGAAGATCGGAGCTGCGGGGTCTGTGTTGATTGCAATAATGGTGGAGGAGTCTTTCATCCCCAGCGTGTGCTGGGTCGCGCCCGAGATCCCGCAAGCGATGTACAACCGAGGCGTAACCGTCTTCCCCGTCTGGCCGATCTGCCGCTCGCGCGGCAGCCAGCCCAAATCCACCGCAACCCGGGTCCCGCCCACCGACCCACCAATGGCAGCCGCGAATTCGTATACCAGTTGCATGTTGTCCCGGGAGCCCACTCCGCGCCCGGCGGAGACGATGATGCCGGCCTCCCGCAAATCGATAGTGGCCGGATCGCCCGGAATGAACCGGCGGACTTCTACATCCGTCTCCTCTGGGATCACGGGTGTGCACGCCACTACTGTCGCGGTGCGTTTCGGGTCGGGCTTGTCCAGGCCGATCACGTCCGGAATCACCGTGGCCAGGCGCGGCCCGGCCAGCTGGCCCCGCACCGTCGCATGCACTTTCTGACCATTGACCGGACGCACCATCTCGATGTCGCCGTCCTTGCGCAGGAAATTGACGCAGCGCGCCGCGTAAACCCAGTTCCGTTCCATGGAAAGGCGCACGGCGGCGTCATTGCCCGTGGATGTTGCGGGGAACAGCACGAGCGTTGGTTCCTGAGCCGCACACAGTTCACCGAGGCTTGCTACAACAACGCCTGGGTTGTAGCGGGCGAGGCGGTCGTCCTGGAACGTATATACAGTGTCGGCCCCGTAATGAGCGAGCGGCGGAACGAGCGCCTCCAATCGGTCTCCGAAGAGCACGGCCGCTGTCTTGCCACCGGACTCCCGCGCCAGGCGCCGGGCTTCGCCGAGGAGCTCGAACGTGACCCGATCAACTGCGCCGTTACTGTGTTCCGCTACTACCCAGAATGCATGCATCGAGACCTCTTTTGTCAGACAGCATCTGCGCTGACTTCGCTGATGACTTCCGCCAGATCCCGGATCTGCGGCCGGTTCGTCCCGCCCCTGTTGCTGGCGGCATCGTCGAACATCGTTCGGCAGAAAGGACACGCCGTAACGATGGTCTGCACTCCGGTGGCCACGGCTTCGTCATAACGGATGCCATTGATCCTCGTCCCCACGTCGAGATCGAACCAAATATTCGAGCCCCCAGCGCCGCAGCAGAACCCTTTCTCCCGGCTGCGCGGCATCTCGCGCAGTTCCATGCCGGGAACGGCGGCCAACGCCTGCCGCGGCTGGTCGTACACGTCATTGTGTCGGCCCAGATAACAGGAATCGTGATACGTCGCAGTCTGCGCCATGGCGGGATCCATGAGCTTCAGCCGCTCTTCCGAGATCAGTTGGCTGATGAATTCACTATGGTGCATAACTTCATAGTTGCCGCCAAACACGGGGTACTCATTCTTCAATGTGTTGAGGCAGTGCGGACACTGAGTAATAATCTTGCGCACTCCGTGCTTTCCCAGAGTGGCGATGTTCTCGCGCGCCAGGCGCTGGAAAAGCCCTTCTTCGCCCAATCGCCGGGCCGGGTCGCCCGTGCAGCGCTCCTCCGGACCAAGCACCGCAAAACGCACGCCGGCGCGCTTCAGAATCGTGGCGACAGCCCGGGCAACCCTCTGGCCCCGCTCCTCAAATGCGCCCGCGCAGCCCACCCAGTACAGCACTTCCACATCGGCGCCGGGCGCCATGCGGTCCACCTTCACGCTCACGGGCAGCCCCGCCGCCCAAACCATCCGCTGTTCCTCGGGCATGCCGTATGCGTTCCCGGTCTTCGCCAGGTTCGTTAGCGTGACCGACATATTCGGTTCCACCTGGTTCTTCATTACCAGCGCACGGCGGACATCCACCAGAAGATCGATGTGCATAATCGAAACGGGACACGCGTCCATGCACGCCCGGCACGTGGTGCAGGACCAGGCTTCGCCGGGCGAAATGACCTTCTCTACGGGAGCCTGCCATGCCTGGCGTTCCGCCGCCGCGCGGACCGCCAGCACGATATTGCGCGGAGAAAGCGGGCGCTTCGCGGCCCAGGCGGGGCACGCCTCCTGGCACAGCCCGCACTCGGTGCAGGCATCCGAATCCAGCAACTGCTTCCAGTTCAAATCGGCCAGGGTCAGCGGAGCCGGTTGCACGCTTTCACCGGCCTCCAGTTGTTCCAGGCGGAACGGAGTGGTCAGAGAACCTTTGGGACGCATAGGAGTCAGAAGGATATTCAGTGGCGCTGCAATCGCGTGAAAAGCGCGGGTGAACGGCATGGAGCCGATAAATCCGAAGGTCACGACCCCGTGAAAGAACCATACACCGCGGTGCCAGGCCGCAAGAGTCTCGCGGTTCGGAACAAAGGATTTGAGGATTGCCGCCACCAGGGCGCCCACCGGGGACCAGTCAAACCAGTAAGAGCCCAGCAGCGCCATGCGAAAGCCCTCCAGCAGGAACCCAGTCGCGCCGAGGATCATAAGCAGGCAAATCAGGCTTCCGTAGCTTCCCGCGGTGCGCGCCGGCCGCAGGAAATAGCGCCTGAAAATTGCGAGGCAGAGGCCGGCGAGCATCACCACGCCGGCAATATCCATGGCCAGCGAGAAGACCAGGTAAAAAAGGCCGTGGAAAAACGAAAGCGGCGTGTCGTGCTCCACGGCGACGAACTCGGTGCCCACAAAGAGAATGAAAAAGCCCCAGAAGATGAGCAGGTGCGTCATCCCGGAAGACGACGCGCGGCGCAGGCGGGGCTGGGTGAAAACCTGATCGAAGGCGTGCCGAATCCGTTTCGGCAGTTCTTCCGCCGGAACGTTCCAGTCCACCGTACCATGCATCCAGCGGACGACATGCCGCAGCAACCCGGCCGTAAAGACTGCCAAGGAAAGGAATGCCAGCGCATAGAAAATGTGCTGCTCGGCTGGCGGTATATTTCCGAAGATCTCTCTTGTCGCTTCCGTCATGCGAGGAATGGACCAAGGCTTCAGGACGCGCGCGGTGCGGAGCAGGAGGCCACACCTTAGAGCGCGCGAGCTGTCAGTTCACCGTCTCGAACGGCCCGCTGGGCATCCCGGGGGGCAAGGCAGTCGCCAATCCGGTGCACTTCCTTCACTTTGCCTTTGAGACCGAAGTAGAGCTCGTCATTCGCCCTGCTGAAGAAGCAATGCACGACAGTGTCGTACTCTTCTTGCCGCTCCTCGTTGGTAAAGGTGTGGAACAGCGTGACGGTGTTATCGTCAATCCCGAGGAAACCGGTCATGGGTGTAAACTTCACGCCGAGGCTGAAGAGCTTTCCATACAGAATACCGATCGAAAGCCCGCCCATCCGGGCGCCGGCGTAGAAAAGCGAGGTGATAATCTCTACCTGCTTGCCCTGCTCCGCCAGGTATACGGCGGTCGACATCAGTTTCCAGTTCGACTCGCCGTCATCCACGAGGAGGACTTTCTGCCCGACTCGCTCGGGATGGAGAATCGCGTCGCGATTGGACATAACGTTTTCCTGATGAATGCCCCGGTGTTCCGTGATGTCCGGCCGGATGTTCTGATATCCGAGCGTGCGCGGCCGGGAGCCAGTCGCCACGACAACTGCATCCGGATTCATGGCGATCACCGAATCCGGTGTTGCCTCGGTATTGAGCTCGACCTTCACGCCCAGTTTGCCAACCTGCGTACACAGGTAACGGATGATCCCGCGGAACTCTTCGCGCAGCGGCACCTTGGCGGCAATGAGAACCTGGCCGCCCAGCTCGCTGCTCTTCTCGATCAGGGTCACGTCGTGACCGCGGCGCGCCGCAATTTCGGCGGCCTTCATCCCGGCGGGCCCGCCTCCAACCACGACCACCTTCTTTGGTGTTGCCGCGGGCTTCAGTGTGCCCAGGCCGAGCGTCAGTTCCTCGCCGGCCGTGGGATTGTGGATACAGCCGACATGCTGCTGCTTATAGACGGTGTCGATGCATCCCTGATTGCAGCCGATGCACTCCCGAATATCGTCCAGGCGGCCTTCCTTCACCTTCGTCAGCAGGTGTTGATCGGCGATGTGCGCGCGCGTCATCGCCACCATGTCGGCATAACCCTCGGCCAGGACCCGCTCCGCCATCAGCGGATCGATGATCCGGCCGACGGCGAAGATGGGCAGACTCGTAACTGCCGCGCGAATCCCCGCCGCCAGGGGCAGGAACACGCCGTGAGGATGCTGCATATCGGGGACAATGTTGTTTACCGAATAAAAACTGCCAGCTTTGACGAGAATGTAGTCTATCAGGCCGGAGTTCTCGATTTCGGCGGCGATCTGCGTGGTGTCGTCGAGCGTGAGGCCGTTTGGCGTGAATTCATCGCCCACAAGCTGAATCCCGACGACGAAGTCATCCCCGACCGCGCGGCGCACGCGGGAAAGGATCTCGATCATGATCCGCATCCGGTTCTCCAGCGGCCCGCCCCACTCGTCTTCGCGGCGGTTGGCATAGGGCGACAGAAATTGAGCGATCAGATAGCCGCCGTACGCCGAATGAATATCCACGCCATCGAAGCCTGCCTTTTTCGCCCGGACGGCGCAGTCGGCGAACGACTGGATGATCTCTTCGATATCCTCGGGCTCCGCGACCTTGGGCACCTCCAGCATCACCGGGCACGGGATGTCGCTCGAGCTGATCAGCGGCAATTTGTTATACAAATCTGTCGACTGACGCCCCATGTGAGAGAGTTGGCAAAAGATCTTTGCCCCTTCCGCGTGCACCGCGTCGGTGATCATCTTCCATTTGGGGACGATCTCGTCGAGGTACGCCTGCTCCACCTGTGGCCATAAATAGCTGTTCTTGTGGACCACATTCAGGGCCATGACCATCAGCGCTACTCCGCCCTTCGCTTTCTCGGCGAAGTACGCCGCCTGCTGCGCGGTCGGCATCCCGTTCTCCGCGAAGCACGTCAGGTGAGCCGAAACCATTACTCGATTGCGAAACTCGACATTGCGAATTTTAAAAGGACTAAAGAGATGTTCGAATTGCCCAGCCATATTACCCTCCCATGCGATCTGTCGACAGGCGTCGCGAACGCAACTCCAAACAGCGTATTTCAACGGCCGAAATTCTAGTAATCATGCTGTGTCAGTTTCTGGTAAAAATCGGCCACTTCTGAACCCGGCTGCCCGCGAAAATGGAGGTTCGCGCTCCGCCGGAACGGCTCCGGGACCTCAACCCAGATCATGAGCAGTGCGGCGGATGATGTCATCTTGCGTTGCCTTGTCGAGGGTAACGAAAAGGGCGCTGTAACCCGCCACCCGAACGACAAGATCGCGATACTTCTGCGGGTCTTGCTGAGCCTCCAACAGTGTCTTGGTGCTGACGGTGTTGAACTGAACGTGCCAGAGTTTCAGGTTGCGGAAGCCCTTGAGCAGAGCCACCAACCGGTCGAGCCCTTCTTCGGACTCCAGCGTTCCCGGAAGCAGGCGTAGATTCAGCAACTGCGCGATGCTCTTGATGGTCGATAGCCTGGCAACGGAACGGAGCACTTTCGTGGGGCCTCCGATATCGTTCCCGTGGACGGGTGAGATCCCTTCCGCAATCGGCTCCCCGGCGAAGCGGCCGTCGGGCGTCGCGCCGACACTCGCACCCAACGGGACGTTCGCAGAGATATTCGATGTGGACCCGGCATAACCTCCGCCAATCGGACCGCGGCCGTGGCGAGTGTGGTGGTAATAGGCTGCTTCGTCCAGGTAGTCGTCCAGAACACGCGCGGCCAGAGCGTCCACTTCGGCGATGTCGTTCCCATACTTGGGGGCATGGAGCAGCCGCTGTCGGACCACTTCGCCTCCGGGATTCCGGAAATTCGCGGCCAGCGCTTCCTGCACCTGCACCCCCGTCAGGACCTTTTTCTCGAAGACCTGCGTCTGGAGGGCCATGAGCGAGTCGGCTACGTTGGCCGCGCCGGACTGAAGACCGCTGATGATGTCGTACACTGCCCCGCCTTCCTTGATGGTTTTGCCGCGCGCGATGCAGTCGTCCACGAGCGCCGAGCAGAATGCGTCGGGTGTTTCAGCCTCGAGACAGACATCCGCGACGGCGTCCGCCTTAATGCTGACGGAGGTGTAGAATCGCAACTGCACCTGGTACGCGTAGTAGAGCGACTCGATCGAGTCGAATGCACTGAGCTTGCCGCGCCCTGGAAGTAGTTGGATGCCGGTGGCGGGATCGGTTCCATCGTTCAGAGTAAGCTCCAGGACCTTCAGCAGGTTCAGGAACGACATGCCGGTGTTGCGATAGCCCCACTTGCCCGGTACCGCTGCTTCGATGCACCCTACGATTGCGTAATCGCGGGCGTCGTCGAATCGCACGCCTTTCTCCAGCAGGGCCGGCACGATGATTTCGTCGTTCTTTATTGCCGGCATCCCGATGCCGAGCCGGATGGTCCGGGCGCATTCGGTGAGGAACCGATCCGGCGTCCCCACGTGAATGCGGGCCGAGACGTT
>DATJMP010000229.1:0-21123 GCA_035508655.1 Bryobacteraceae bacterium | reverse complement strand
TGAAGCATAACGGAAAGACCGTCGAGGCTGTCGCACAGGCCGGCAAGACCGGCTTCCTGTACGTCTTCAACCGCCAGACCGGGGAGTCGCTGTTCCCCATCGAGGAGCGTCCGGTGCCGAAATCCGACGTGCCCGGCGAGCAGACGTGGCCCACGCAGCCCATCCCGCTCGCGCCGCCGCCGTTCGCGCGCCAGAAATTCACGGTGGACGATCTGAATCCGTACCTCAGCCCGGAAGACCAGGCGCATTTTCGGGACGAAATGCTGAGCGCGCGCAACGAGGGGATGTTCACGCCGCCGGCCGAGCGCGGCACGGTAGAAATGCCGGGCAACAACGGCGGATCCAATTTCGGAGGCGCGGCCGTGGATCCCACGCGCGGTTGGATATTCATCGTCTCGAAGGACCTGCCCGCTATCCTCAAGCTCTCGCTGGACAAGACCGCGCCGGAAGGCGTGACGCGCTACGAGAGCGGCTTCAACCTGGTGACGGGCTCGAACGGTCTGTCTCCCATCCGTCCGCCATGGACGTCGTTGACGGCTTACGATCTGAACGACGGCACCATCCGGTGGCGCATGCCGCTTGGCGACGTGCCGGAGCTGGCGGCGAAAGGCATCACCGGCACGGGCACCCATTACCCGAAAGCCAATCCGGTAGTGACCGCGGGCGGCCTGCTATTCATCGGCACGCGCGACAAGATGGTGCGTGCGTTCGACACCAACACCGGCGAGCTGCTGTGGGAGAAGCAGCTGCCTGCCGCGATGGAAGGCATGCCCGCCGTCTACGAGATGAACGGCCGGGAATACATCGTCTTCTGCGATTCGGCGCAGGTCGGCCTGACCAGGGACACACAGGAGAAGATCCAGGGTTCGTACGTGGCCTTCGCGCTGCCGGAAAAGAAATAGGAATAGGGATCGGGGCTAAGGGATCAGGGATCGGGGCGATCGGACACGCGGCACGTAGCGCGGGTGCGTGCGGCCCGCGGGGGACCGTAAGGACCGCGCGAGGCTTGCGCGAAACCACCGAAGGCTCATCGCCCCGATCCCTGATCCCCGATCCCCGATCCCCTTTTTGGGTAGAATGAGCGGTTCATGGTCTCCCACGGGACGTACCTGATCCTCCTGATGGTGGGCGCGCTGGCGCTTCTCCTTGCTTTGATTCTGGTGGCGAAGCTGCACGCGTTCCTCGCGCTGCTGCTCTCCTCCATGGCGCTGGGTTTGGCGGCGGGCATGCCGCCGGACAAGCTGCTGAAGTCCATCCAGAACGGATTCGGCGATGCGCTCGGCTTCATCGTGGTGGTGATCGGGCTGGGCGCCATGATCGGCCGGTTCCTGGAATATTCCGGTGGCGGCCGCGCGCTGGCTGACTGGCTCCTCGCGCGCTTCGGCAAGGAGCACGCCGCCTGGGCCATGCTGGTGGCGGCATTTCTGGTCGGCCTGCCGATTTTTTTCGAGGTCGGCGTCGTGATTCTGGCGCCGCTGGTGTGGAACCTCGGGCGCGAGACCAAGCGTTCTCTTCTGTTCTACGCGCTCCCCATGCTCTGTGCCCTCACGGTGACGCATTCGCTCGTGCCGCCGCATCCGGCGCCCGCCGCCGCTTCGCAGTTGCTCGGCGGCGATCTCGGCCGGACCATCCTGTACGGCATCGCCGTGTCGATCCCAATGACCATCGTGGGCGGCATCGTTTACGGCGGCTGGATTTCTCGCCGCCTGTACGTGGGCATACCGCAGATGGCTCTGACGGCCGCCGAATCGAGCGATGGCGCGCCCCCGCCGCCGATCCCCGTCGTCGTGCTGCTGCTGCTCCTGCCGGTGCTCCTGATTTTCGGCGCCACCCTCGCCAATCTCTACCGCGTGCCGATGCGCGGCGCGGCGGTATTTTTCGGCCATCCTTTCACCGCTTTGGCGATCACCGCCCTGGTGGCGATGTACTGCTTCGGCTTCCGCCGCGGGCTGACGCGGGAGACCGCGGCGCGCATGGCCACGGAATCGCTCGCGCCCATGGGAGCGCTGCTCTGCATCATGGGCGGCGGCGGCGCGCTGAAGCAGGTCATCGTCGATAGCGGCGCGGGCGCTTACCTGGGCCAGGTGCTGATCACATCTTCGATCTCGCCTCTGCTCGTCGTCTACATCGTGGCGCTCATCATGCGCATGGCGCAGGGCTCGGCCACGGTGGCCATCATTACGGCCGCAGGAATCGTCGCGCCGATCGTTAAAGGTATCCCCGGTTACAGCCCGGACGTTCTCATCCTGGCCCTGTGCTGCGGCGGTACGGCTTTTTCGCACGTCAACGATTCGGGCTTTTGGATGGTGAACCAGTATTTCGGGCTCACCGTGCCGGAAACGCTGAAGACCTGGACCGTGATGAAGACCGTCTCGTCAATCGTGGGCATCGCCACCGTGTTCGCCATCCATCGGTTGCTAGGATAACGGATAGTGACAAAACGACTGTACGACATTGACCCCGGCCCGGAGTGTCCCGGGATCGTCCGCATGATCGTGGAAATTCCCAAGAACTCCACCAACAAATACGAATATGACGGCCAGTTAGGCGTCTTCCGGCTGGACCGGACGCTCTACTCGCCCATGCATTACCCCGGTGACTATGGCTTCATTCCCGGCACGCTGGCCGAGGACGGCGACCCGCTCGATGTGCTGGCATTAGTGAATGAACCGAGCTATCCGGGCGTGCTGCTTTCCGTCCGGCCGGTCGGTATGCTGTCGATGCTCGACCAAAACGAGCCCGACCAGAAGATTCTCGCGGTGCCGAACCGAAATCCGCGATTCGAAGGAATTCAGACGATCGACCAGGTTTTCCCCCACACGCTCCGCGAAATCGAGCATTTCTTCGAGATTTATAAGGAGCTCGAAGGCAAGCGGACCGAGATGCAGGGGTGGCGGGGATTGGAAGAGGCGCAAAAAGCGATTAGCGTCTCGCGCGAGCGGTATTTGTCGGCAATGCCGGCCACCGCGTCCTGAACGGCATGGACCAGGCAGAGAATTCTCAGCGCCGCGGTTTGCCGAAATGGCTGCCGCAGGTGTTGGGGTATACGATTTCGGTGGTGTGCCTCGCCTGGGTGCTGCACGGCTATCCGCTGGGTGAACTGATTCCCAACATTCGCGCTCTGGATTTTCGCTGGGTGCTATTGGCGGTGGTGGCAGACCTGGCGGTATACCTGGTGCAGGCGTGGCGCTGGAATACTCTGCTCGGGCCGGTGGCGCGGCTTGGCCTGTGGCGTACGGTGCAGGCCGTCTACATCGGGTTGTTCGCCGATGAGGTGCTGCCGCTGCGTCCCGGAGAAGTGATTCGCGTCTACCTGGTGACGCATTGGAACGATATCCGCCTTTCGCTCGGTTTCGCCTCATGGGGCGTGGAGCGCATCATCGACGGCCTGTGGCTGCTGGTCACATTTTTCATCACCGCCGGTTTCGTACGCGGTGTACCCGCCAACCTGGTCATCGCCGTGGAAGTGGGCGGCGCTCTGCTGGTGATTGCCGCGCTGGTTCTAATCTGGGTCATGCGCCGCCGGCAGGAGGAACCGCACGTGGTGGTGAGCGAGGGCCGATGGGCCTCCACCCTGCGGCACGTCCGCGAAGGATTGCAACTGATGGGCAACTGGCGCACGCTGGGGTATACCACCGCGATCAGCCTGGGCTTCGTGGCGCTGCAGGTTGTGACCTTGTGGGCGCTGATGAAGGCATACGGGCTGGATCTCGGCTTCTGGGTCGGCTGCGGAGTGCTCACCATCATGCGGGTGGGAACGGTGGTTCCGAATGCGCCCGGCGATGTTGGCGTGATTCAGTTCGCGTGCGTCATGGCGCTCAGCCTGTTCGAAGTGGAAAAGAACGACGCCAAAACGTTCTCCTTCATTTATCTTCTGGCCACACGTCTGCCGCTTCTGGCGGCCGGCGCCGTCGCGACGGCGCTGACTGGATTGAATCTCGGCGAGTTGCACCGCCGCGCGCGCCGCGGCCACCAGGCCGGACAAGGCGAAACCTCGCCGGAAGAACAGTAAGCCCGCCTTGTTGCCCGTGCCAAATGCCGAAGACGCACGAGGACGTGGGTGACCCGCGCCCCCACGCGTTCTGGCTCCCTTACTGGGACGAGACCTGGACGAACTTGGTGCTGCTACCGTCCGGAACCGGTACACGTTGTCGCACAGCGTGTACATTTAGCGCACATCCGGTTCCATCGCAGAGGAAGTCCCAGACGAAGAGCGGGTGTCGGGGGTCGCTGGCTGCCTCTGCGGTAAGGGCTCCCAGGAGCACATCGCGCGCCATCTGGTTGGTGACAGCGGACGAGGTTTGCACCTGTGTGTTGATAAGCTGCGGCCCAAGCACCTGTATAGACGCCGCTTGGCCGACCGCGTGCGCCAGGTCAACCAGGAGGGCGTTGGTATCCCGCTGTTTCTGGGGAAGTGAGATCGGGAGGTCAAGCGGAGAACCCTGGGGTGGGGCCACCACCACCATCCCTCCGATGCTACGCGCAGCGAATTGGGTGGTAGGGCTGGCGTGAACCCAGGCATCTACGAGCATCTGAACGGCTGTCGCCGGCGGCTCGCTACCGCTGAGGCTCACCTGCAATGCGCCGCCCCTTGGCAGTAGCGAACGGCCGGGGCCGGTATAGGTCGCGGCTGTGCTGTCCACAACGTCCGCGCCGGTATAGAGGCGGTCCTCGTAGCTGATCTGCCATCCGTTCCTCTCCTCCAGGGCACGTACCGCCTTCCACAGTGGGCGGGGATCGTTGACCGAGATTTGGTAGGGCGTCTGAGGCTGCGGTTGCGCGGACGTCTGGGGCTGGGCTGGGGTCGCGCGGCCAAGGACGAAGACCAGGATAGGTAATAAGGATTTCGTGTTCATACTTGCACCTCGATATTTTCGCAGATTGGCTCTGCCTACCTCGAAGCGTAGGCGCTCCCACGGGAGACGGAGACGCTGTTTAGGTAAATGAGGCTGGACATCGGGTTCGTCTGGTACATGTTGCTGCCCGCACTGCACGAAATGTTCATGTACTGTTGCCATGAGAAACCACACGGGAAGGGCAGACCCTGCTGGAGGCGTATTTCTCGGTAGTACACGACGTCATCCAGGGTCCAGCCGACGGCATCGTAGCCCCAGAGGTTTGGGGAGGCAGTAATACCGTTGATGAAGCCGACGGTCCACTGCCCCCAATTCGGAGGATACAGCTGCGGGGGAATCGCGGACCCCAGGAAGTAGCATGAGTCGCTTCCTCCAACCGGGAACGTCTCATTCAGGGTGCGGCCGCCAAAGTTTACTGGCCCGCTGAGGGACTGCGAGAAATTAGCCCAATAGGGCTGTGTGCCACTCCACGAGGCAAAGGTGCTCTGCTCGCCGGTCGGCACATCACAAGTCTTACTCCAGTTTACGCCGCCTTGGTAGCCAAGGGAATTATCGAAACTTGCGTAGGACACGACATCGCACCCGGCTCCGGAAACGCTGCCGTTCACGGTGAACCAGGCGGCCGGGCACGGGTCGTTCACGCCACCCCCTGACGGGTTCGAGGCGGTTATCGCGAAGCTGCCGTTGCCGAAGGTGAACGTCCCCGTAACCGGCCAGTTTGGGAACTGGCAGATGGAGTGGTAGCTGCTCCCGGTGATATTGCCCGAGGGGCCCTGGCTAAGGGTATACGTGCGCTGCCCGCTGCCCCCATCGTCCTCGACCCAGGTGTTGCCCGCCACGGTCTGGCACTGCGCCAACAGCAGTGCAGCCTGCGAGTGCCACAGCGAACATAGGACGAGGGCAGTAGCTACGTTTTTCCCGCGCGCCACCAGGATCGATCTTGAGCGGCCGCGGGCCACTGGCGTCGGTATCGCACCAACAACGACGTTCGGATCCATGGAACCTCCTTTCTTCGACGTGGTCGCCTCAGGGGCCTCTAGGGCTGCCGTGCGCCCGCACTGAAACGCTTTCAGCGCCGTGGTCCGCCCAGCCGCGGCCCCGGTGGCTCACACCTAATTCCAGATCCGAAGGTATTGTTCATCGCACCGTATGCGCCGTCAATCAGGTGATCCCGGTGGGGCGGTACTCGGGTGAAGCCCCAACCCCGGCCCTGCGGCTAGTTCGGACGCACAGGGAGTCGGACCGAAAGTGTTGAGCCGCATTCTACGGAGAGGAGACGATGGTCCAGAGCCGGTCCGGCCTCACGCCACAGTGTCCGGCTAGCTATAATTATCAGCATGTTAACGCCCACCGCAAAAATATGGCATAACGGCCGCTTCATCCGCTGGGAGGAAGCGAC
Source organism: Bryobacteraceae bacterium (assembly GCA_035508655.1). Taxonomy (GTDB): domain Bacteria; phylum Acidobacteriota; class Terriglobia; order Bryobacterales; family Bryobacteraceae; genus DATGMB01. Next base: position 14,868 of record DATJMP010000229.1, on the reverse strand, counting down.
CATTCACGTGCTCGCGCACGTGGTGAACTATGGGAGCTCGGTGTTCGAGGGGATCCGCTGCTATTCGACGCCCGCCGGGCCGGCGATTTTCCGGCTCCGCGACCACGTCCGCCGCATGGCCGATTCGGCCAAGATTTACCGCATGGATCTCAGCTACAGCATCGAAGAACTGGGCGAGGCGATGCTCGAACTGGTGCGCGTTAACAAGCTGGGAGCCTGCTATATCCGCCCGATCGCGCTGCGCGGCTACGGCGAAATCGGCGTCTACGGCATGAAAAACCCGATCGAGGTCTATCTTGCCTGCTGGGAATGGGGCAAATACCTGGGCGAGGAGGCGCTGGCCGAGGGCGTGGACGTCTGTGTTTCCAGTTGGAACCGCCTCGCGCCGAATACCCTGCCGTCGCTGGCGAAGGCGGGCGCCAATTACATGAATTCGCAGCTCATCAAGATGGAAGCGGTGGCCAACGGTTACACCGAAGGCATCGCGCTCGATCACAACGGCAACGTGAGCGAAGGCTCGGGTGAGAATATCTTCGTGGTGCGCGACGGCCGCATTCACACGCCGCCGCTGGGCGCCTCCGTGCTGCCTGGCATCACCCGCGATACGATTCTGACGCTGGCGCGCGAGTTGGACATCCCGCTGGTCGAAACCATTATTCCGCGCGAATTGCTCTACATCGCGGACGAAGTCTTTTTCACCGGCACCGCGGCCGAGATCACGCCGATTCGCTCCATTGACCGGATTGTGGTGGGGAAGGGAAGGCGCGGACCGGTGGCCGAAGCCCTGCAACACGCCTTTTTCGGGGTGATTGACGGGAGCCGCCCGGATGAGCACGGCTGGCTTTCGCCGGTGTATGCCAACGCCACGCAACCGGCTTAGTCCTGCGGGTGGCCGCGCGACCGGATGACCACCTCCCCCGAGATTTGCCATGCCGGCCGCGCAAACCAACCAAATGGACTCTCTCTTTGTAGCCTGAATGTCAGAATCGGCGCTAGGGCGTTCAGGTGATTTTCAACAGCTTTTTTCCGCCGTGAAAACATAAACTTAGCGCCGCCATCATGTGGCAAAGGTGTGAATAAAACATGCCCTTTTCAAAGTGTTCCGGACACAGCGTTCAGGACTCGTCACCGGTTGAGGTGCGGTTCCATCAGACCATCGCCGAAGTGGTGCCGGCCGAAGCCGCTCCTGCAGGCGTTTTCCTCGCGCCCGGCTTCATCGATATCCAGGTGAACGGGTTTGCCGGCGTGGATTACAACTCTCCGCTCACCACCCACGAGGAAATCGCGCGATCGATCGGCGTCCTGCTTTCGACTGGCGTGACGCGCTTTTACCCTACCGTCATCACCGGCCCGCCCGCCGATATGGAGGCGGCCCTGCGCAACCTGGCTCGCGCCAGGGAGACCCTTCCAGACGGAGAGGCCATCGATGGTTTCCACGTGGAGGGACCGCACATCTCGCCGGAGGACGGCCCGCGCGGCGCCCACCCGCGCCAGTGGGTACGGCCGCCGGATTATGACGAGTTCCGCCGCTGGCAGGACGCTACAGGGGGCAATATCCGCATCGTCACGCTCTCGCCCGAGTGGCCGGAAGCGCCGCGTTATATCGAGCGGATAGTCGCCGATGGCGCAGTCGCGTCGATTGGCCATACCAAGGCCGAAAGCGCGCAGATCGAGGATGCCGTGCATGCCGGCGCCAGCCTCTCCACTCATCTCGGCAACGGCGCGCACCAGGTGATGCGGCGCCATCCCAACTACATTTGGGACCAGCTTGCCGAAGACCGCCTGATGGCGGATTTCATTGTGGATGGCGTTCACCTGGGCGCGAATTTTCTGAAGTCGGCAATTCGGGGTAAGACCGTGGGGCGCTCGGCACTGGTGACGGACGCTTCCACGCCCGCCGCCGCCCGTCCCGGCCGCTACCGCCTGGGCGAACAGGAGATCGAATTGACGGAAGCCGGCCGCGTGGTCCTGGCCGGAACTGATCGCCTGGCCGGCAGCGCCCTGCGCATGGATCGCGGTGTAGAGAATCTGATGCGTCTGGCCGGCATTACCCTTCCGGAGGCGATCCGCATGGCCACCACGAACGCCGCCCGCGCAGGGCGCGTGCCGGCCAGGGAGGGCGGTCTCGTTCCCGGCGACCGCGCCGATCTTGTTCAGTTCCGCTTTGACCACGCCGGCCCGCGCATCGAAGTGCTTGCCACCTGGCTCTCCGGCCGGCCGGTATACCGGGCCGACCGGCCGCAGGCAGCGTAGAACGGGCTTTAGCCGCTGATTCCAAGCGTGAGCCGGAACGGGGGTATCCCTCTATTTCTCCGCGCATTTTCGGCTGAAGCCGTGCCCTGATGCCAATCGCAATGCAACCTCGACAGATGTTCGTTTCTTGCAAAAACGATGCGGCATTAGGCTACAATCCTGCCGCTCGCAATCTGGTCTCGATCTCGGATTTGAATCCCGCGTCTTCGATGGATTCCAGGTTGATCCGGACATTCTCCAGCGCCCCGGTTCGCGCCGCCGTCGCCAGTGCCTTCGCAACCGCCAGGTCCGAGCCGAACTTGGCCGGAATCTCCAGGCTTTCCATCCGCGCCAGCATTCTCGACGTCCGTTCCAGCACTTCCAGCGGCACCTCCGCCGCGCCTTTCAGCGCCTTCTCGACGTGCGGCCCGCGCTCCTGCTTCGGACGGCGGTATGCCTCCATCACCTGGTTGAACGCCGCGGCATCCCGGTTCACGGCTTCCGTGAAGAATCCCCGCTCCTCTTCGAATGTGCCCGGATCCTGTTTAGCCAGCCGCGTCACCATCGCGCCCAGCGCGGCCGCCATCGCCGCCGCCGCCGCGGCCGCGCTGCCGCCTCCCGGCGTGGCGGTCGGCGCGGCCAACGCATCCAGAAATTCGGGTAGCCCGCTGCGCGCTTCGAGCGCCTGCGCGATCCGGTTTTCCAGCACCAGCTCCGGCCGGAAATTTTCGTACCGCAGAAAATATTCGGCCGAGATCTCGATCGCCTTCTTCGGAATCAGCCCGACGATTTCGCTTCCCACCACCGGCACGCCCCACCGTTCCGCTTCGCGCCGCACGGTTTCGAATACCAGGTGCATCGGCGTCTGTTCGAAATCGGTCAGGTTAATCGAAACTTGCGCCAGCCCGCGGGATGCCAGGTCCACCCCCATCGATTTCACGTACCGGAATCCGCCGCTTGAAAATCGGATCGTGCGCGCGATCTTTTTCGCAATTCCCACGTCCGGCGTGCCCAGGTTGATGTTGTAGGCGATTAGAAACTTGCGCGCGCCCACCACCACCGCGCCCGCGGTCGGATGGCACACCGGCTCGCCGCGGTCCGGCGCCCGTTCCGGCACGCGTCCCATCTCTTCCAGCAGCGCTTCGAACTGCCCGCGCCGGATGTTCTCCAGGTTGACGCGCTCCGGCCGTTTCGCTGCCGCCTCGTAAAAGTAAACCGGCACGCGCAGCTTGTCCCAGATCCGATCCCCCAACTGCTCGGCCAGCCGCACGCATTCCTCGATGGTCACGCCTTCGATCGGAATAAACGGCACCACGTCCGCCGCGCCGATGCGCGGATGCGCTCCCTGGTGTTTCGTCAGGTCGATCACTTCCACAGCCTTCGCTACTCCCCGGAAGGCCGCTTCCGCCACCGCGGCGGGCGGTCCCACCAGCGTTAGCACGCTGCGGTTGTGATCGGCGTCGGCCTCCCGGTCCAGCAGCGCCACTTCCGGCACCGCCAGAATCGCGGCTGCGATCGCGTCGATCCGCTCCGCGTCCCGGCCTTCCGAAAAATTCGGCACGCACTCCACCAGTTGTCTTGCCACGTCGCCATTCTAGTACGATGACGTGCCGGATTGGTTCCTTTCACAAAGGCCGCTCCCTTCGGTCGCAGCTCCGATCAGAGCCGCGACCGAAGCGGTCTTGTGCCGCGCTGACCCGGAACGGCAATGCCAGCAGCCAGAACAGGGCCAGCGCCACCGCGTCTGCCGCGAAGATATATACCGGCCACGGGCCCAGCGCGTTCAGCAGCGAGACCTGCGCCGGTTTGGCTCGCAAGTACGCGTAATTGGTGCCGAATTTCCAGTCGAACACGCCCACGCCCGCTGTCAGCGCGTTCAGCAGTGCGAATGCCCTCCACACGGATCCCCGCTCCAGCCGTGCGTCACCCTGCCATACCATCGTCAGCACGGTCACGATGCTCAATCCGTGGAAAAGGAAGAAGAATACGCTGGCGAACGACGACGGCGCAGCCCACAGGTCCGGCGTCAGAATCGCCATTCCGCTGCCCGCCACCGCGCCGAAGTACGCAAATTCGAAACACCACTGCGCCCGCGTGAAGGCGGCGGCCATCGTAAACAGTGCCGTGAAATCGCAAAGCTGAAGCGGCAGTCCATATGGAAACCGCAGTCCGCCCGTGAAGAACTCGTAGAGATACCAAGACGCATCGTTCGCCGCCATCGCCGCTCCCAGTCCGATGCGGATCCGCCGCGCATACTCCACGTTCCTCCTTCCCACACGCGCCAGCAGCGCCGCCGATGCCGGGATCGCCGCCACGATCGCCAGATGAACCGGGCCCAGCAGCCGCAGATGCACACTCTCCTTCGCAAGCACAACTCCACTATCCGCGAATCTCGCGCCCCCGTAAATCGGGTCTATCTCGAATCGGACCGCCCCACCCCCTTTTCAAGTGCCGCGCCGTGCCATATAATCTGGTTGATTCCGATCTGAAGGGAGGAATTGCCATGGTCAGATATGCATTAGTCGTGGCGCTTCTTTTGGGAACCGGCTCCGCCGCTGCCGCAGCCGATCTGGACAGTTCCTACCAGGCCCTCAAGGACGCCCAAGCGAAAAAAGATCCTGCAGAAGTGAAGAAAGCAGCCACAGAGGCGTACGCCGCCGCCCAAGAGGTCGCCAACGAACCGGCACCGCAATCCACTGCGGCCGCAGATCAGGACGCGTGGAAGAAGCGCGTTGCCTACGGTAAGGAAGTCGAAGAAGCCGCCGAATACGCGCTGTATGCTACTGCCATCCAGGCGCAGCCCGCCGAGATGGTGGATTTGATGGCCACGCTCGAGAAGCAGAACCCGAAAAGTAAATATCTCGATCAGGGCTATGCGACGTATCTCTATGCACTGGCGAAAACCGGTGCGGAAGCCAAGGTTCCCACGGTAGTGGAAGCCGGCCTGAAGAATTTCCCGGATAATCCTGATCTCTTGATGGTGGCGGCCAACTCCGCCCTTGAGCACAAACAGAATGATCGCGCTTCGGCTTATGCCAAGCGGCTGATTGCGGCGGCGGGTAAGCGCGCCAAGCCGGAAGGCGTGGATGCTGCCGAGTGGGAAAAGCAGAAGGCGGGCTTCCTGGGTCGCGGTTATTGGATTGCCGGAATGGTGAGCGCCCAGAAGAACCTGTATGTCGATGCCGACAAGAACCTCCGCGCCTCCCTGCCGTATGTCAAAGACGACAAGTCGATGGAGGCGGGTGCGCTGTTTTATCTTGGCGTGGTCAACTACCAGTACGGCAAGATGACGTTGAGTAAAGCCAGACTTCTGGAGGCCGCTAAGTTCAGCGACCAGTGTGCGCAGATTGAGGGCCCATACCAGCAGCAGGCGTGGCACAACGCGCAGGCCATGAAGACCGAAGCAGGAACGATGCGCTAACCGGTCGATTGCGGGGGCGGACCGTCGCGAAACTCGATGGTCCGCCTGTCCCGTTTCGCCGTACCACGAATGCGAGCCGCGACCATCCGAGCCGCCACCGTAGCGCCGGCCTAGTGGCCGGCTATGCCGGCTTTCGAGCCGGCATACTCGACCAGCCGAATCCCGGCCCAGCACGACTTTCGACGGACTTCCCCGGAGAAGAGAAATCCTCTAAAATCTCCCTCGCAGCCTCCCCAGTTGGCGCCGGTCTCGTTTCGATGGCTTGCCCTCTCGCAGGTATTCGAAGTTCGGCGCCGCTTTTCGTTCCTCAATCACCTTCATTCGCGCCTCCCGGCTGTTCTCCGTCTCGCGGTACAGCGTCTGCGCCACTGCTGCCGGGCCTCTCATTTCGCTGAGTCCGAGCACCTCTATTTCAAACAGCCCGCCTTCGGTCTTCACCTTCAGCCGGTCGCCCGTCCGGACCTCGCGCGCCGGCTTGGCGGTCTGCCCGTTCCAATCCACCCGGCCCAGTTCACACGCCCGCGCCGCCATCGTCCGCGTCTTGAAAAATCGCGCCGCCCAAAGCCACTTGTCGATTCGCACGCCCGTCATGGCTTCGCCGAGTGCCACGGTACCGGGGCCGCCGGCCGGAAAGCGGTGATCGAGACGCGCTCCGCGCCCACATCCGCTAGCGCCCGCCCGGCGATTTCCCGTAGCTTTGCCGGGTCGCCCATAGCCCGCAGGTTGAGGAGCAGATCGTGTTCCGCCGCCGGCGAAGCATCCAGTCCCCCTTCCACCGCCGGATCGCGCCCGTTCGCTGTTAGTGCGGCTTTCACATACCCTGATTCGCATTGCGCCATCGCCTTCAGATGCACGATGCCGATGCCCGCCGCGGTCAACGCCGCGTCCATCGCATCCACCAGCGGCCCTACGATCATCGCCGGCGAAGCGGGCGGTTCGGGTCGAACCGTCGCGCGCGCGTTCAGCCATCCCAGAGCCGCTTCCGCTTCCGCGTAGCGCGCGTAATCCACGGTGATCGTCTTCGTCGCCGCCGGTGAGTCGCCGGCCAGCAGCATATCCACCCAGCCCGCCACGTCCACGTCGCGCTGGACAACCAGGTCCGCCTCCGCCAACTGGTGCTCGAACAGAAACCGCAGGTCGGGCCCGTCCGGCTCTTCGTGGACCAACACCGTCAGCGGAGCGACCCGGTATCGGCTGCCGTAATCGCGCAGCAGCGGCCGGAGCGTCGTCGCCACCAGGTCCGTGCAGCTTCCCACCGCTTCGGCGAAAATCATTTCCGGCTCGTGCGCCGACAGCCGTTCCAGCGCCTCAACCAGGTCCGGAAACCGGCAGCAAAAGCAGCCGCCGCCCACCTGGTCCGCCGGAGTTCCGCTTCTGCGCGCCAGTTCCGTATCCACCAGGTCGTCGCCCTGGTCGTTCAGCACCGCCGCCGCCTTCACGCCCCGTGCCTGCAAGAGGCGGGCAGCTTTCAGAATGAGCGTCGTCTTGCCCGCGCCAAGGAAGCCGCCCACCAGCGCGACCACCGGCCTCATATTCGCAGTTCCTCGCCTTCCGCGACCGTTCTCCGCGGCGACGATTTTCTGCCATTCACCGTGCACGCGTTCACTGCCAGGCTGCCGTGTTCCACTCGCAGCGTCGCGCCGCCGGCCGTCACCTGGAACGTGCCCCAGCCCGTGCCGGTCGCCCAGATGCACCGGTGCCCCGCCGGCGCTTGAATCTCCACCAAACGCTCCCCGCCGTCGTACCGGAACCCGCTCGCCGCCAGCACGCCGCTCCACGCCGCCATCGCGCGCGCATAATGATGCCCGCATTCCGGTTCGTCCCACGGGTTCCGTTTTTCGCCATCGAAGCGCAGCCGCAAGTTGCGGTAAATCTCCAGCGACTCCCGCGTCATGCCCGCAAAACGCATCTGCGCCGCCACCAGGTATTCGATGCCCGTCCACGTTTCGGCGTAATAAGGAAAAGGAATGCGCGGCCGCTCGGCTTTGCCGTAATCGCAAACCAGCAGCGCCGCCTCGTCATTCAGCGCGTACGTCCGCTCCACGCACTGATGGTCGGTCAAGGTGTGCCGGTAATTGTAGCGGTAGATCGAAGCCAGCGTCTTCTTGATATGCTCCGGCGCCACCAGCGCTCCCAGCCCCGATACGTCCGCCAGGTATTGCCCGATCAACTGGTCCGCCAGGCAGCCCTCGCCCATCTGGTATTGCGGGTTGACCGTATCCTCCGAGCCCATTTCGCTGCGCAGCGAGGGCGCGATCTGGTCTTTCGCAAATCCGCGAATCTGCTGCACGTAATACTCGCCGTTGAAGAGATTCGCGTCGATCCACTGCCTGCCGCTCTCGTACAGCCGGTGGTACTCGGCTGCCGCGCTCGTGTCGCCCACGGCACGCGCCATCTCCTCGCCCGCGCGCAGCCCGCCAAGGTAATAGATGCCGCATAGCGGATTCGGCCCGTAGAACTCTACGTCGTACGTATTGTGCTGCACGCCTTCCATCACGCCATCCCGGTTGGCATCCCATCCGCCGGGCGTCCACGCGAACTCGATCGCGCGCTTAATGCCCGGCCACAGCCCCCGCAGCCAGTCCAGGTCGCCGCTCAGTTTCCAGTCCAGGTACGCGTGCAGAATCTGTCCCATCTGCCCGTCCGCCGCGGCAAAGCCCCACAGCGGCTGCGCGTGCGGCAGGTTCTCCCGGAAATGCAATGCGCCGGCTTCGTCCAGGTCGTATCCGAAGCTGGTCGCCCGCAGCGACCGCGCAAAGCTCGGGAAGAGGTGCGCCGTCGTGGTCTCGTAATTCCACACGTGCGCGCAGCTTCCGTGGCAGCACCCGGACTGGTCGTTGGCGCCCTCGAACCCGTGGAACTCGCCATCGCTCGTGCGGAAGCAGACCTGTGTCACCAGCGTGGAGAGATTTGCGCTCGCCGCGTCCTTCACCGCGCCCGGAATGGTCGAATCCCGCAGCGCCGAGGCAAACCGCCGTGTCTTCCGCTCCAGTGCCGGCAGGTTCTCCGCCGCGTAATCCGCCGCCGCCCACGCGTCGGCAAAGCGCGTCGTGTACCAGTTGCCGATCGGCGCGTCCTCCTCGCCCTGCGGCGCATTCCATCCGCAGCGCCGCGGCGTGCGGTTCGGGAAATGCCACGCCAGCAGAAAGGTGTAATCCGCATGGCCGCCCGGCGGCAGAGTCCGTCCCAGGCAAAGCGCGCCTACGCCGCTCCGCGCTTCCGGCTCCGGCCCCAGTTCGCCATCCGCGGAGAAATCGTCCCAATAGAGCATGGGCGAATTCCACCACCGGTCGCGCTGCCATCCCCGAAGATACGTCACCCGCGCATTGCCGGGTTCGATCGCCGCCAAAACAAAACTCCCCTTCAGCGGATCGTCGCCCGGCAGCTCCGGGCTGCTCATCAAGAGCCCGTCCAGATGGGTCGATGTTCGGTGCTCGTTCACCCGCGTATCCGTCTCCCGCGTTCGCCCCGTGGGATTATCGATCGACCAGGCGATCGAAACCTTCGCCGCCTCGCTGCCTGGGTTCGAAACGCGGTATCGCAGAATTGCCACCGGCAATCCGGAATCGTCCGGCTCGTGCGGGATGAACGGCGAGAAGGCTTCGAGCGAGACCCGCACCGGCAGCGCCGGGTCGCTGAATTCGACCCGCGCCAGAGGAAATTCGCCGGTAAAGCTGGCGGAGGCCAGCCGCACCAGCCCCGGAGCGTTCCTCGATCCCAATCCATCTTGTCCCGAGTACGGCGGCTGAATGCGCGATTCCAGCACCCGCGCCACCGGCTTGCCGTTTCCCGCCTGCGCCCAGATCGCCGGAAACGCGTAGGTCGGCGTGTTGCCTTTGTCCGGCCGATTGAAAATCTCCCAGTCACGAAGCTGGCCGCGCCCTCCCAGGCTGATCGAGCCGGCGCACACTCCGCCCAGCGGAAACGCGATCGCGGTCAGATGCCGCCCCGTGAACGTCCGCGGGAACGGCAGATCGGCGGGAGCGCCGGACGGCGCCCGGGGCGGGGAAGAGGGCGAGGGTGGAGTCTGCGCGGCGGCGCCCGCAAACGCAACCTGTTGCAAAAACGTGCGGCGCTTGGTGGACATCAGCCTTAGCTTAGATCAAATCACCAAGTGGGGCAGAGTGGTACTCTGCGGCCGATTGGCAATCGGCCCTTAGGCTCTGTTGCGGAGTGCCCGTCGCACTGCCCGTCCGCCGCGGACCCCCACGCCGTTCCGAAAAAAATCGCTTGACTGTTCTAATAAACTAGTACACTATACAAGTGTGATGCCCAGCGTTCGGCAAAAGGCGTTCGCATTCCGGCTGGAACCCGAAAGCGGCGTCCCCGTCTACCGCCAGCTTATCGATCAGGTGTTGGGCGGTCTCGCCTCCGGCGCGCTCACCGGCGGCGAGCAGCTTCCCACCGTGCGCCAGACGGCCGTCGACCTGTCCATCAATCCCAATACCGTCATCCGCGCCTACCGCGAGCTGGAAATCCGCGGCGTGCTCAAGACCGAACAGGGTACAGGCACCTTCATCAGCCACAAGCCGGTGAAGCGGGATGAGGTCGAGCGCCGCCGCCAGCTCAACCAGATGATCAGCGACCTGGTAGCGCGTGCGGGAGCGGCCGGCTTCACCGTGGAGGAACTGCTGGAGGAATTGCGTGATCGTCAAAACGGGACCCCTAAAAATAGGAGATGAAGCGATGAAACAGGATGTGGCTCAATTGCGGCTCAGCAGCGTGGGAGTGGCTCTGCTGGTTGTGTGCCTGGCGACCGGGGCCGCGCTTACCGCGGTACTGAACCATCCCGCCCCGCTGGTCGCGGGCCTGGCTGTAGGTGTCTACCTGCTGTTCTCCATTCGCGTGGCCGACCAGTGGGAAAAGGTCGCGGTGCTCCGCTTCGGGCGTTATCGCGGCCTGCGCGGGCCGGGCATTTTTGTCATCGTTCCCATTGTCGATAAGCTCAGCCGCTTCGTGGACCAGCGGGTCCGTGTCGCCAGCGTCTCTGCCGAATCCACCCTGACCCGCGATACCGTGCCCGTCAACGTCGACGCCATCGTCTTCTGGATGGTCTGGAATGCGGAAAAATCCATCCTCGAGGTCCAGGATTTCACCCAGGCCATCAATCTGGGCGCGCAGACGGCGCTGCGGGAATCCATCGGCCGCCACGATCTGCATCAGATGGTGGCCGAGCGCGAAATGCTCGGTCACGAGTTGCAGCGCATCCTCGACGAGAAGACCAACCCGTGGGGAATCACCGTGCAATCCGTCGAGGTCCGCGACGTGCAAATCCCCGCCGGCCTGCAGGATGCCATGTCGCGCCAGGCGCAGGCCGAACGGGAGCGCCAGGCCCGCAACATCCTCGGCCAGGCGGAAACGGAAATCGCCGACAAATTCTCCCAGGCCGCCGCCACCTACCAGGACAACCCGGTCGCCCTCCATCTGCGCGCCATGAACATGCTGTATGAAGCCATCAAAGAACGCGGCTCCATGGTAATCGTGCCTTCCTCCGCGGTCGAAACCATGGGCCTCGGCGGCACGCTGGCCACCGCCGCGCTCAACACCGCGAAACAGGGGTAATGCCCGCATTCGAGTGAAGCCGTAGCGCCGGCCTCCAGGCCGGCCATGCCGGCGTCCTCGCCGGCATTCCTGACCAGCTGGAATACCGGTTGACTTTCGGAGGAGCCGTGCAAGCCCTGCGAATTCTGGAGGTGAACGTGCGCCGGAGATACTTGCTCAACCCCGTGCCTCTGTTTGTGGCCGTCTGCGTCTTTTACTCAGGCCGTCTCGCCGCGCAGCCCGTCTTCGAGGCGGCTTCCATTCGTCCCCACGAGATGACAGGGCCTCCCGACGTGCCGGTGATGCGGAACGGGCCGATCGTGGTCTCGAGCTCGCTCATCCGGCTCGAAGGCTATACCATTTACGGCCTGGTGATGGACGCCTGGAATTTGCGGGACTTCCAGGTCTCGCTCGCGCCGTCGGTCCGGCCGGATGACGTCGCCGAATCCATGTACGACATCGTGGCACGAGCGCCCGGCGCGGGAGTGCCCCGCCTCGACGACGTCCGCGCCATGCTGCGATCCCTCTTGATCGAACGATTCCAGCTTCGCGTACATCCCGCCGCCAAGGAACGGTCCGTCTATGAGCTGCGGCGAGCAAAAGGCGCACCGCGTTTGAAGGCGAGCCCCTCCGGCGGCTCCTGCACCGTTCGCGTCCGCCTGGCGAGTGACGGACGAAATAACGAAGAGACCTTCTCCAACTGCGGAACCGATCGGCTGGCCGATGAGCTCGGCCACCTGATTCGCGACCGGCCCGTGCTCGACCGGACCGGAATGGCCGGCCAATATGATTTCCGCCTGATCGCGATTCCCGATTACCGGACGCGCGACCGTTCCGAGCCGGTCGACATTGACCCGCTGTCAGCCGTCAAGACATTGGGCCTGAAGCTTGTTTCCGCAAAGGCCCGGATCGACATTCTGGTGATCGACAGCTTGGGGAAGCTCACCGAGAACTGAGGCACATTTGGAGGTGAATATGCTACGAACATCGTTGCGATCATTCCTGGCGGTAGCGCTGGCTTGCATCCCCGTCCTGGCGGCGGATCTGCCGGCTGGAGCCTGGGAAGGACGGCTCGAGGGGCGCAAAGCGGTGTCGCTCCAGATCTCCCCTGCCCAGCGTCTCCATGGCAGCATCGTCTTTTACATCCTTCACGACCTGGGCGACGGATCACGCGACGGATCGGCGTCGCCGGCCCTGCCCTTGGATAATCTGGCGTGGGACGGAACCGTATTGCGATTTTCGGTTTCGGTGGATGACCGGTCGGTGTCCTTCGAGATGCGAGCGGCAGGCGCGGGACGAGCCATCCTCAAGCGGCTGGCCGACGGCGATGTGCCGGAACTGGCAATCGAGTTGACGGCAGAACATTAGGGAGGGCCGCCGGGACTTCGTCTACCGCGCTCCCGCCGCGGCCTCGAGAAAGCGCTCCGCCACGCGGGCGGCATCGAATTGTTCCACCCACCCGGCGCCCATCCGCCGCTGGGCTTCGCGCTCCTCCGCGGACCGGTAGAGCTTCTCGATGGCGGCCGCGAGTGATTCCGCATCGTCCGGCTCGGCCAGCGCGGCATGCGGCGCCACTTCCGGAATCGCCGCGGCCCGCGCGGCGACGATCGGCTTTCCGGCCGCCATGGCTTCCAGCAGCACGATCCCGAAGCCCTCCTGCACGCTCGGCAGACAGAACGCGGAGGCATTCCGATATTCCCGCGCCAGCTCCGCCCGCGACACGTCCCCGAGCCACCGCACGATGCCATCCAGTTTTGATTCCTCGGCCAGGCGGCGCCAGGCCTCCGCGCACGGGCCATTCCCTACGATCCGGATCTCCAGTTCCGGAACCCGCCCCCGCAGCATCCCCGCCGCGCGCAGCAGGACGTCCACTCGTTTCCGCCGGTAAAAACGGCCGACGAACAGGACCCGGAACCGGTCGCCGGCAGACTGGGATTCCCTGGCCAGCTGCGCGCGCCACTCCGCGAGATCGATCAACTCCGGCGCCACTACGGGTTTCTCCTTCAGCCCATAGAACTCCGCTGCCCGCTCCGCGGCATACCGGCTGGTGCAGACCACACGCCCCACCCGGAGACAATGGCGGCGCTCGCACTCCGCCTGGATCGCCATGGTTCGCCGCGTCATGCCGTGTTCGAACCGGACTTCATCCGCGATCACGCCCTTGAGCGCGGCCACGTGCCCCGGCTCGCCCGCGATCCGGTAGCCATCCATGTCGAAGCCCACCGTCAGGTCGTGGTCGGTCGATCTCCGCAAGCTCCAATTGAAAACGAGCCGCTCCGCGGTGTACACCGGCAGCCGCACCTTCGGTGTTTCGTAATCCACCCGGTGGCCGAGCGACTCCAGCGCCCGTCCCAGCACGCGAATCCCCACGTACGTCCCGCTGCCACGCCGGACGTCCAGCGGAGTTCCCGTAATGAACCTTATGCGCATGGGGTAAACACCTGAGGCCGCCTGCCGGGCCCGTAATTTCGATTTTTGCGAAACGAACCCAATTTGGACCCGTGGCCGCTCCGTTTGGCCCTCTACAGTTTAGCGCGACCAATCAAACCGATCGCGCCAAGTCTTTGATTTGAAAATGCCAAGCCGAATTTATGAGGGAGCTTGAGGGAGGGATATTATGATGAGGGAGTCAATGGCTTCGTTTTCCGATCGCGTACCGCCCGAAACACCCGCGGTTTGCCTCCTGTCTGGAGGCCTCGATTCCTCCACCTGCCTTGCCTTCGCCCGCCGCCAAGGCTACACCTGCTACGCACTCTCCTTCGATTACGGCCAGCGCCACCGCATCGAACTCGCCGCCGCCGCCCGGGTCGCCGCCGCACTCGGCGCCGTGCGGCATCTCGTCCTCAAAACCGGCCTGGACGTTTTCGGCGGCTCCGCGCTCACCGCCGACATCGCCGTTCCCAAATCCCGCTCGAACGAAGCCATTTCTACCGGCATCCCGATCACCTACGTTCCCGCCCGCAACACCATCTTCCTTTCCTTTGCCCTCGCATGGGCAGAAGTACTACAATCATCGGATATTTTTATCGGCGTCAACGCCCTCGACTACTCGGGTTACCCGGATTGCCGGCCGGAATTCATCGAGGCTTACGAGCGGATGGCCAATCTGGCGACCAAGGCCGGGGTGGAAGGCCGCACTCATGTCCACATTCACACGCCACTTCTACAATTGTCAAAGGCGGAAATCGTGAAGCTGGCCCATTCGCTCGGATTGGATTTCTCGCTTACCCACAGTTGTTACGATCCCGCGCCGGACGGCAGCCCCTGCGGCCAGTGCGACGCCTGCCTCCTCCGCCGCAAGGGATTCGAGGAGGCCGGGATTGCGGATCGCTGAGCTCTTCTATTCGCTCCAGGGGGAAGGTTCGTTGGTGGGTGTGCCCTCGGTCTTCATCCGCACCACCGGCTGCAACCTGCGATGCTCGTGGTGCGATACCCCATACACCTCCTGGCAGCCAGAGGGGACGGATTGGAGCCTCCGCCAGATCCTTGCCGAGGTCCGCGCCCACCCCGCTCGCCATGCCGTTGTCACGGGTGGGGAGCCGATGATCCAGCCGGAAATCATTCCGCTTACCGAACAGCTTCGCGCCGCCGGCCTGCACATCACCGTCGAAACCGCCGGCACAGTCTTCCAGCCGGTTGCCTGCGACCTGATGAGCATCAGCCCCAAACTGGCC
>DATJMP010000228.1:0-19027 GCA_035508655.1 Bryobacteraceae bacterium | reverse complement strand
AGATCCCATTCAACCCGTCGGATCGGAATTACCTCTTCCCCTATGGCTACGGATTGAGTTACTAAAACCGAATCCGAGCCGCGACCGTAAGGGAGCGGTTGCCGAGGCTCACCTACCGCTTGCGGCCGGCGGGGGCGGGGTTGGTGCGGGCGTTTGCGGGTCGGGCGCAGGTGAATCGGTCTCGGCCGGCGTCTGTATGGGCGCCGGCGCCACGGTTTGCGGCGTGACCTCCTCGGTGGTCTTTTCCGGAGACTTCTCGCTGTCCTGCTGCGACTCCTCGAACACGCTGGTGAAAAAGTCGCGCGAAGCCGGCGACGGGCCGGCGTGGAAACTTCCCGTGCCTTCTTCAATGAATCCGAGATATCCGTCCCACCCGAGATCGTCCAGAACAAAGCGCAGGCATTCCAGTTCGGCTGGACGCAGTCCGGAAAAATCGATGTCGAAGACCTGCCCGGAAGTATGGGCGAGGCCGTCACGCGGATTAATCTGGCGGGCGAAATCCTCCGGCTCGACCAGGCTGGAAACGGGCAATGGCTGGAACTCGTGCCCGGGATTCATCTGTTCAAACAGCCGCCGCGTCTCGAACGCAATGTATGCCAGCGCGCCGAGAGCCGCGGGAGAGGCTTGCGCATAGGCCGCGGCGTCCGCCGGGCTGTCCGGCGACAGGCGGAGCGTATAGCCGAGATAATCAGGCCGGTCTACGGCCTTGACCAGGCGCTTGCCCTCGTCGCCGCGGATATCATCCAGCTTGCGGAATATGAAATCGTCCTGCTTGAGCCACACCGCCAGCCGATGTTGCGGGCGCGTGCCGGGAGGGAAATCGCCGCGATATTCCTCGGAAAGCCTTCCGAAGGCATTCGGGTCGTGACGGTAAAGGTCCAGGAGTTGCTCGGCGCGCATGATGCGGAAATAATAGGTCGGCGAATAATCCCGCTGCATCTGCTGTTGGATAGCCTGATAAAGCTCACGATTCCACACCGGGCTGCAGGAGAAGAACATCCGCGGGACGGTGACTTGGCTGGACGGTATGCCGCGCGCCCGCCGGGTGAGGTCGAGCATTTCCCCAACGCAGCCCTGCCCGCAGTGATAGGCGAAAATGGCCCAGTCGCGCCCGCCGAACTTCTGTTCCATTCCAGCCAGATACTGCGCTGCCGCGGGGATCGCGCGCTCCGGTACCAGGCGGTCGTCGCGCCTGGTCACCACGTACGGCGTGCGATGCGTGACGGTGCGGTATCTTCTCTTCTTGCCGGGAATCGGCACGCGCTCGCGTGTCACGCGGTATCGCGTGACGACGGATACCTTCAGCCCCATTGAGCGCGCCGTCGCCGCGGAAATCTGCATAATCCCGCGCGGGCCAGCGGGGCTCTCTGCCTTGGCGTCTCCCCAGCTTTCCAGGTAGGCGATGGCCTCGATCAGAGAAGTTGGGAGGCCGCTCCTGGCGGACGCGGAGTGGAAAATGGATTGCAACCGGCGGTCGGTGGTGATGCGCCGCGCCCCTGCCAGCGCCTGCTGCTCCCGC
Source organism: Bryobacteraceae bacterium (assembly GCA_035508655.1). Classification (GTDB taxonomy): domain Bacteria; phylum Acidobacteriota; class Terriglobia; order Bryobacterales; family Bryobacteraceae; genus DATGMB01. Next base: position 17,508 of record DATJMP010000228.1, on the reverse strand, counting down.
ATGATGGTGAACGTCTGCGATTGGATCATCAGATCCGTGCGCGCTGCCACCAAGTCGTCGGAGAGATCGTCACGCGCCACGCCGATCCCGGAAAGCCGATGCGACGGAGTGAAATACTTGCCGGAGCCGCTGTGCGCCGGGAACGCCAGGCTGAGCAAAAACAGGACCGCGAATCTCATTCCCCTGACACCAAGTGTATCCCGCCTGCAGTCTCTTCAAACGTGAAATTATTTGGACGCACGCAGGCGCACTATGGATACGAACATTGGGGTCAGGGGGCCAGATATGAGGGGCCGGGGAGGGTCCGTGACAATTCGCCCGCTACCCCGGCTCCCGGTGGCTTAGGCAGACGCACGTGCGAACGACACGCGAGCGTCCCCGGTCCCCAGCCCCTGGACCCCGGCCCCCGTTTTCAGAGTAAATGGCCCATTTTTTCTTTTTTGGTGCGTAGGTAGGTCTGGCGGGTGGCGACGTCGTCGGCGATGCAGGGCACCCGCTCGGCTACCCTGACCCCCGCATTCTCCACCGCCCGGACTTTTTCCGGATTATTGGAAAGCAGCCGGACGGCGTTGATACCGAAATATTGCAGGATCGCTCCTGGAAGCTGGTAGCCGCGTAGGTCGGAATCGAAGCCCAGCCGCTCGTTCGCCTCCACGGTGTCGGCCCCCCGGTCCTGTAGTTCGTAGGCGCGCAGCTTGTTCAGCAGCCCGATGCCCCGCCCTTCCTGGTGCTCGTAGATCACGAGCCCCCGGCCCTCGGCGGCAATCGCCTCGAGCGCAATCTCCAGTTGCGCGCGGCAATCGCAGCGCAGGCTGTGAAACACGTCGCCGGTCAGGCACTGGGAATGGATCCGCACCAGGGGCGGCGGACCGCAGGCAACCTCCCCCATCCGCAGCACCACCGCATCCTCTGCCCGGTCCGCTGTGGATGACCGGAAGCCATAGATACGAAAGCAGCCGAATTCGCTTGGGAAATCGGCTTCGGCGACTTTTTCAAGCCGGGGCGCGGGAGGATAGTTCATTTGAGCTAAGCTGTCGGCCATCAGTTTCCCTGGCCACTCGACACGTCGGCCGGTCACAGAGAATGTCGGAGCTGAATCTGTATTTATTATAATGTGCTTGCGAACTCAAATGCCGGAACATTACCCGGTTCCACTGCTGCTGAAGCTTGGGGTGATGGCCTCCATCGCCAGCGTCCTCGCACGCTTCAACACCTTCAAGTCGATGCTGATGCTCGAAAACCGCACCCTGAACCAGCGGCTGCAGTTATCCCTTTGGCTGGCGGTGGTGTTCGGGGGCAGTGTGGCGGTCGGCGTCCTGATGCCGGCATACCAGGTGGCGAACATGGGCCTAGAAGGCAGCCTCCTGGCCGGGATTGTCGGCGGATACGTCACCGGCCTGCTTTCCGGCATCATGATTTCTCTCCCCGCCGTGATCATGGGCGATCATCTCGCCATGCCTCTACTCGCCGGAATCGGCGTCTTCGGTGGCCTGCTCCGCGACCTTGCCCCCGACCCGGAGGAAATCTGGCGATTTTCCTTCTTCGACGTCAGCCTCTACCGTTTTTTTAAGGAAAGTAAGTATTATCGGCGGGCATCCTTCCACGTCTTGTTTTTCGTGGGGATCATGGTGGCGGAGGCGGTTCGGCAGGGAGTGAACCGGTTCGCGGCGAACAAGGCCGTTTTGGACATGCCGGCCCACCCGCTCAGCACAGCGGCCGAGTACCTGGCCACCATCTTCGCGGTATTCATTCCGCTGAAGATCTGGAACAACATGCGGAATGAAAAGAAGCTGGAAGAACAGGGCCGTCTGCTGGCCGAAGCCCGCCTCGCCGCCCTGGCCAGCCAGATCAATCCGCACTTCCTGTTCAATACCCTGAATTCGGTCTCTTCGCTGATCCGCACGGATCCGGATCAGGCCCGGCTCATGGTGCTGAAACTTTCCAAGGTGCTGCGCCGGCTGCTGCGCAAGCACGAGCACTTCAGTACCCTCCGCGACGAGCTCAGCTTCATCGACGATTACCTTTCCATCGAGGCGATCCGTTTTGGCGAAAAATTGCGGTTTGAAAAAAACGTGGCAGAGGATACCCTGGACATGCTGGTGCCGAGCATGCTGCTCCAGCCGCTCGTGGAAAACTCCCTCAAGCACGGGCTGAGCCAAAAGGTGGAGGGAGGCACCATCCGCATTCGCACCGAGCGCGCGGCTACCAAGCTGAGTCTCTTGGTCGAGGACGATGGCGAAGGCATCCCGGAATCGAAATTAGCCACGCTGCTCGACCGCGGCATCGGCGTCAGCAACGTCAACGAGCGGTTGAAGGTACTGTTTGGAAACGAATACCGAATGTGGATCGACAGCCAGCCTGGATGTGGAACGCGCATTCAGATCGAGGTCCCGGAGCTGCAAATCGACCTCTCACCCCAGCAAACCAAAAATCGATTTGCCGGGGACCCCGACATGGCTGCGGTATAGGGAAAGGTGAGGAAATGACAGACGAATCGGCCTCCATAGCGCGGGGCCCGGGCAGACGGCAGGGCGGCAATCCGCTCCTTCAGACGGATGTGGGATTGTTCTTTTGCGAATCGATCCGGGCGTTTCCCGTGACGGCGTCGCTATTTCCCAGCTCCCGGAAACTGGCGGAAGCGCTGCTGCGATCCATCGATTTCCGGAAGGCCGCCGCGATCGTGGAACTCGGCGTCGGCACCGGCGTGGTCACGTGCGAAATTCTGCGTCGCATGCGGCCGGACGCCAAACTCTACGCCATCGACATCAATCCGGCATTCATCCGCCACATCCGCGCCAAAATCGACGATCCGCGCCTGGTCGCCATTTCCGGCAGCGCAGAGGAAATGGGATGCATGGTGCGGGCGCACGGGCTGGAACGGGTGGACGCGATCGTTTCCTCCCTCGGCCTTTCCAACATGAACGAGCCGCAGCGGCGTGCCATCATCGGCCAGGCGGCAGAGTGCCTCTGCCCCCGCGGCGTGCTTTCCCAGTTCCAATATCTGCTCACCAGCGGCGAGCCCAACTGGATGTGCCGGGTGGGAGTTGCCCGATTCCCCGGCGATCGCTTCTTACAGCGCTATTTCGGCGAGGTAAGGACCGAAACGGTCATGCTGAACCTTCCGCCGGCACGCGTGTTCACCTGCCGGCAGGCGATCCACACATAATACTCCGGCGGCTGAAACCGGGCTTCGGGCTGTCGCTGAATTCTCCGGACGGTCAGGATTTCTTCGCCGTGAGCTGGGTGCTCCACGCGCCATCGTCCGTGCCCAGATCGAATTTGATCTGGTCTCCCGCAACCTTCCCTTTCACCACGAGCCTGACGGGGTTCCCCTGGTAATCGATGTTGATCGAAAAGGTGAGGTCATCGCCATCGATCTTGCCTTCCTTGATTTCGGCATTGGGCGTTGGCAGGCCATCCACGGTTCCCGTGACCACTCCTTGTGCAGTCTTCATCACGAAGGTCAAGGGCACATCCTGTCCGTTAAATTCGAACGAGCCCTTCCAGGTGCCGGTAACATCCGCTGCCGGCAGCAGCATGGCGATCAGCAGGACTAACCCTGCCACGGTGGCTATGCGGGACATGGGAGTATTGTAGCAGCAGCCGGGATACCCTTTGGTTGGGCCCTCACGCTTTGTAGACCTTCCAGAACACCTCGCGGAATTTTGCCATTTCGGCATCGGTTCCGATGGTGACGCGCAGCATGTTGTCGAGCGGCGGGAATGGCCGTCCGGGCGCCACCCCCATCTTCGGCATGCTGGCGATGAACTCTCGCGCGTCGCGGCCGCAATCGATCATGATGAAATTCGCGTGCGGCTGGATGAACCGCACATCGCGCTCCTGCAGCCATGCGCACAGCTCGGCCCGCGTTTTGGCCAGCGTCGCCTTCCGCGATGGAACGATCTCGTCGCGATGCTCGAGCGCCGCTACCACAGCCCGCCCCGTTACGATGGAAATCACATTCATGCTCAGCCGCGACATCCGTGCGATGTATTCCGGCTTTGCGGCGGCAAACCCGGCACGCAGGCCCGCCATGCCGTAAATCTTGGAAAACGTCCGCGCGACGATCACTTCTTTGCCCTGCCGCACATACGGCAGTGCCGATTTCAGATCCGGACTCTCACCGAAGTGAATGTACGCTTCGTCCACCAGCAGGATCGTCCGTGGCGGCAGATTCGCCACCAGCCAGTCGATGTCCGCGGATTTGACCATGGCCGAGGTGGGATTGTTCGGATTGCACAGATAAATCAGTCCACCCTTGGCCCGGTCCGCGGCCTCCGCCAGGGCCTTCACGTCGGCGGTGTAATCTTCCCGCACCTTGGTGAAGACCACCGGACGTCCGAAGGCCCGGGCCAGTTCGGGCGGATATTCATATCCCGGACTGACGCTGATGAGAGGCTTGTCGGGCGCGGTGAAAAGATCTACCGCAGTGTGCAGCACCTCGCTCGATCCGCAGCCGGCCACTACGTTCTCCGGCGCTAGGCCCTCGCTATTGGCCATCGTCGCGTAAATACCTTTGAACTCCTGGTAGTGATAGCGGCCCGAAGTCGGCAGCACCTCCCGCATCGCCTCCAGCGAGACCTGCGGCGGCCCAGCCGGGTTCTCGTTGGCGTTCAGCCATACCATGTCCTTCGGAAGGTCTGCGGTTTTCACCGCAGCCCGTTGAGCGTAGGCCATTTCCGGCATCAGCCGCGCAGCGGCCGCGGCCAGCCCGATCCTCTCCGCGAAGCCTCTTCGAGTCAACATGGAGTTCATCATACCTCCGCCCCTGTGTCCATGGGATGGACACCCGTGCTCGTGGTTTGGGCGGTTGGCTCGGTTTCGTAATCTGGGGAGATTGGTGGTAAGGCGGGTAGCAACCAGCGGGGCAGGGCCGGGCGTGCCGGCCCTACGGATCGATCGGTCTTAGCCGCTCATCGACGCCAGGAACTCAGCGTTGCTCCGGGTCTTGCTCAGCTTGTCGAGCAGCAGCTCCATCGTTTCCACCGGCGAGAGCGGGTTGAGCACCTTGCGCAGAATCCAAACGCGGTTCAGCTCCTCCTTCGGCAGCAGCAACTCTTCCTTGCGCGTTCCGCTCTTGTTGATGTCGATGGCCGGGAACACGCGCTTGTCCACCAGCTTGCGCTCCAGATGGATTTCCATGTTGCCGGTGCCCTTGAACTCTTCGAAGATCACGTCGTCCATCCGGCTTCCGGTATCGATCAGGGCCGTCGCGATAATCGTTAGCGATCCCCCTTCCTCAATGTTGCGAGCGGCTCCGAAAAACCGCTTCGGCCGCTGCAGGGCGTTGGAATCCACGCCGCCCGAAAGCACCTTGCCCGAGGGCGGAACGATCGTGTTGTAGGCGCGCGCCAGCCGTGTAATCGAATCCAGCAGAATGACTACGTCGCGCTTGTGCTCCACCAGCCGCTTCGCCTTCTCGATCACCATCTCCGCCACCTGCACGTGGCGCGTGGCAGGCTCGTCAAACGTCGAGCTGATGACCTCGCCGCGTACGCTGCGCTGCATGTCGGTGACTTCTTCCGGCCGCTCGTCGATCAACAGCACGATCAGCGTCACTTCCGGATGGTTGGCCGTGATGGAGTTGGCGATCGACTGCAGCAGCATCGTCTTACCGGTGCGTGGCGGCGAAACGATCAGGCCACGCTGCCCCTTGCCGATCGGCGTCAGCAGATCCATCACGCGGCCGGAGTAATTGTCGCGCGCGGTCTCCAGCTTCAGCCGCGCGTTGGGATACAGCGGCGTGAGATTGTCGAAGAAGATCTTGTTGCGCGCTTCCTCCGGCGGCTCGAAGTTGATCGCGTCTACCTTGATCAGCGCGAAATACCGCTCGCCTTCCTTGGGCGGCCGGATCTGCCCGGAAATCGTGTCGCCCGTGCGCAGGTCAAAGCGGCGGATTTGCGAAGGGGAAACGTAAACGTCATCCGGCCCGGGCAGGTAGTTGTATTCGGGCGCGCGCAGGAAGCCGAAGCCGTCCGGCAGGCATTCCAGAACGCCCTCGGAGAAGATCAGCCCGCTTTTTTCCGCCTGCGTCTGCAGGATCTTGAAAATCAGCTCCTGTTTGCGAAGTCCGGCGGCGCCGGCGATGTTCATGTCCTTCGCCACCTGGTTGAGCTTCTGGATGCTCATGTCCTTCAGTTCCACCAGGTCGAGCGTCGGTGTCCCGTTCTTGGCTCCCTGCGCCGCCTGCTGTTTGCGGCGTTGCTGGCCAAGGTGCCCCTCCATTGGCGGAAGAGCCGCCGATGCGGGCTCAGCCGCAGGCGGCGGAGGTGGCGGCGGTGCGGCGGCCGCAGGCGGCGGAGGCGGCGGCGGTGCGGCGGCCGCGGGGGGCGACGGAGGTGGCGGTGCGGCATTCGTCTTCGCAGCCGGCGCGGCACGGTGCGGCCGCTCCGTTTTCTCTCCAGCCGGCTTCTCGGCCGGCGGCGCCGCGGGCGCACCGGTCTTTTCGGCCGGACGGTCAGGTTCTCCCGTGTCGGAGCCAGCCGCGGGAGCGGCCGTCGTCACGGATGGTTTTTCGGCGGGTTTCTGCGGTTTTTCTGGTGGTTCTTGCGGTGGGATGGTCCCTACCGTGGTTGGATTGTTTTCGCTATTGCTTGCCAAATTTCCCTCACTCCCCGGCCGCTCACGGCCGAGAACGGCAGCGGTTCCACGCCCTCCTGACGGATGGCGCGAAGACCGCGCTCTTCTTCCGAACGATTCAACTTATCGATCTTTGTGGCGACTACCAGGTACGATCTGCCATGATATTCAAGCCAGCGCTTCAGATCCCGGTCCTTGTCCATCCATCCTCGGCGCGCATCCAGTATCAGGCAGGAAAGCTTCAGAGTTTCCCTTTTCTCCAAATATTCACCGATCAGTATCTTCCACTCCGCCATGTGGGCCGGAGGAACCCGGGCATAGCCGTAACCCGGCAGATCGACGAAATAGCACGCTTCATCCATCAAGTAGAAATTGACGGTTTGCGTGCGTCCCGGGGTACCGCTGGTAAATGCCAACTTTTTTTGCCCCGCCAGAGCATTGATCAAGCTGGATTTCCCAACGTTGCTTCTCCCCAGAAAAGCAACTTCCGGCAACCGGCTGCCGGGAAATGCTTCCGGCCTGCCGGCACTTACTACAAATTCGGCTCTCAAAACGCCCGCTCCCTCACGGTCCCACCCCAGCAAACCAAAAGTGATTTGATGGGGGTCCCGGGATCGCGGTTCGACCCCTGATCTGCGCCCGCCTCACGGCATTCCCGGCGAACTTCTGCGGCCAGACGACCCTCTAACCAATCAATGCTTCCCTAGCCACGTGATCAAGCCGCGAACGGGACTAATGCGCGATCGCCTCTTCGGCCGGCTGTACATCCACCGTGCCGGCGGGCATTGGCAAGGCCACCACTTCCCGCTCCATGGCAATCTTCAGCACTTCGTCCATCGAATCGACGAAGTTCAACTTCATGCTCTCTTTGATCGCGTCGGGAATATCGGGAAGATCCTTTTCGTTCTCGCGCGGCATGATCGCTTCGTGAATACCGTGCCGATGCGCCGCCATCAGCTTCTCCTTCAGGCCGCCGATCGGCAGCACCTTACCCCGCAGCGTGATTTCGCCCGTCATGGCCACATCGCCGCGCACCGGAATACGGGTCAACGCGCTGGCGATTGTGGTTGCCAGCGTGATCCCCGCCGAAGGCCCGTCTTTCGGGATCGCGCCCTCGGGAATGTGAATGTGAACATCGAGGTTCCGGTAGAAATCGCGCGGCAGGCCAAAGGTATGGGCGCGCGAGCGAATGTAGCTCATCGCTGCTTGCGCCGATTCCTGCATCACCTCGCCCAGTTTGCCCGTGATGGTCAGCTTTCCCTTGCCCTCCATCAGCGTGCATTCCACCGTCAGAATCTGACCGCCGACTTCGGTCCAGGCCAGCCCCGTCGCCGCACCGACCTCGTTCTTTTTCTCCGTCACTAGGTCTCGGAATTTCCAAGGGCCGAGCAGTTCGGGCAACTTACCGCCGTCGATCACGGCCTTCGGTTGCGGCTTCTTCTCCTTTCCGCTCTGGCTGTTCACCACCTGGCGGGCCACCTTCCGGCACACGTTCCCGATCTCCCGCTCCAGGTTCCGCACGCCGGCTTCGCGAGTGTAATACTGGATCAGGCCGTTCAGGCCGGATTCGGCGAACTCGATCTGTTCGTCGCCCAGGCCGGTGGCTTCCTTCTGCTTGCGCACCAGGAAGCGCTTGGCGATCTCCATCTTCTCCAGTTCCGTATAGCCGGAGAGCCGGATGACTTCCATGCGGTCTTGCAGCGCCGGCGGAACCGTGTGCAGTACGTTGGCGGTGGCGATGAAGAATACCTGGCTGAGGTCGTATTCCACGTCCAGGTAATGATCCACGAACATGAAATTCTGTTCGGGGTCCAGAACTTCCAGCAGCGCGGCCGATGGATCGCCGCGGAAGTCCATCGACATCTTGTCCACTTCGTCCAGCATGAATACCGGATTCCGCGTCCCGGCCTTCTTCATCATCTGGATGATCTGCCCCGGCAGGGCTCCAATGTACGTCCGCCGGTGGCCGCGGATTTCCGCTTCGTCCCGCACCCCGCCGAGCGACATGCGCACGAACTTCCGCCCGGTCGCCTTCGCGATCGACATGCCGAGAGAGGTCTTGCCCACGCCCGGAGGCCCGACGAAGCACAGGATCGATCCTTTCGGATTCTTCACCAGGCGCCGCACGGCCAGAAACTCCAGGATGCGCTCCTTGATCTTCTCCAGCCCGTAGTGGTCGGCTTCCAGCACCTTCTCGGCGTAATTCAGATCGCGGATTTCCTTGGATTTCTTCTTCCACGGCACCGCCAGCAGCCAGTCCAGGTAATTGCGCGAGACGGTCGATTCGGCCGACATCGGCGGCATGTTCTCCAGCCGCTTGAGCTCCGCCATCGCCTTCTCCAGGGCGTCCTGCGTCATGCCGGAAGTTTCGATCCGCTTTTTCAGCTCGTCGATTTCGCTCTTTTCGCCCCGCCCCAGCTCTTTCTGGATGGCCTTGATCTTCTCGTTGAGGTAATACTCTTTCTGCGCCTTTTCCATCTGGCGCTTGACCCGGCCCTGAATGGTGCGGTCGACGTTCAGCTTCTCGATCTCGATATCCAGCATCTCGGCGACGCGCGTCAACCGGTCGATTGGGTCGAAAATCTCGAGTAGCTCCTGCTTCTCCTCGATGTTGAGCTGCAGGTTCGCGCCCACGGTATCGGCCAGTTTTCCCGGATCGTCCACGCGAATCGCGGCGATCATCGTCTCGTAGTTCAGGTTCTGGCTCAACTTCACGTACTGCTCGAACAGGCTCGTTACGCGGCTGATCAGCGTATCGAGTTGGGGTCCGGCTTCCACCTTGTAGGCGGCGGTCCTTACCGTGGCGCGGAAGAAACCCTCGTCATCGGTGACGGAAACCACCTTTGCCCGCTCCACACCCTCCACCAGCACTTTGATATTGCCGTCCGGCAGCTTGAGGCTCTGGACGATATTGACGATGGTGCCTACGTTATAGATCTCATTCGGCTTCGGCTCGTCGATCGAGGCGTCGTGCTGGGTGGCGAGGAAAATCTTCTTGTCCCCGGCCATGGCTTCTTCCAGCGCACGCACGCTCGATTCGCGGCCAACCACAAACGGGGTCATCATGTAGGGAAAAATGACGACGTCCCGGATGGGCATCATCGGCAGGCGTTTTGTATCGGATTTTTCCTTTGAAGTAAGCATTGCTCTCCAGTGGGACAGACCCGGAGGCCCGTCTTCCCGGCTGTATTGGTAATCCAGAGGTCCTTGGCGGCGGCCGTGGGCGGCGCCAGCCGTTACCCAGCCTTTTCTAATATTGTAAGGCTGATTTTCTGCGACAGCACCATCTCTTTGGTGACCTGGAACTCCCGAACCTTCTTGTACGAAGGCAGATAATACATCAGATCGAGCATCAGATCTTCGAGAATCATACGCAGCCCGCGCGCCCCTACCTTGCGCTCCATAGCCAGGTCCGCAATGGCTTCCAGCGCGTCATCGCTGAACCGCAGCCGTACATTCTCGAACTCGAACAACTTCTGGTACTGCTTGACGATCGCGTTCTTGGGCCGCGTCAGAATCTGGATCAGCGCCGAGCGGTCCAGGTCTTCCAGGATGGCCGTTACCGGAAGACGCCCGATAAATTCCGGAATGAAGCCAAATTTGATCAGGTCGAGCGGCTGCACCTGCGACAGCAGGTCGATATCGCGGCGCCCGCTCATCCCCGTGATCCGCGCAGGAACGACTGGCTTTTCCTCTTCCTGCAGGAAGCCCATGGACTTCTTGCCGGTGCGCCGCGCAATCACCTTTTCCAGCCCTACGAACGCCCCGCCACAGATAAACAGGATGTTCGTCGTATCGACAGGGGTGAACTCCTGATGTGGATGCTTCCGCCCGCCCTGCGGCGGAACGTTGGCAACCGTACCTTCCAGGATCTTCAGCAGCGCCTGTTGCACGCCTTCGCCGGAAACATCCCGGGTAATCGACGGATTCTCGTCCTTACGGCAGATCTTGTCGATCTCGTCGATGTAGATGATCCCCTGCTGGCACTTCTGCACGTCACCGTCCGCCGCCTGCAGCAGCTTCAGGATGATGTTTTCTACATCCTCGCCCACGTAGCCGGCTTCTGTCAGCGTGGTGGCATCGACAATCGCGAAGGGGACGTCCAGAATCTTCGCCAACGTCTGGGCCATCAACGTTTTGCCGGTGCCGGTGGGGCCGACCAGCAGAATGTTGGATTTCTGCAGTTCGACCTCTGTGTTGCGCATCCGATTCATATGGATGCGCTTGCAGTGGTTGTAGACGGCAACCGCCAGCTTTTTCTTGGTGGCATCCTGGCCGATTACGTACTGATCCAGGAACTCCTTTACCTCCAGTGGCTTAGGAATCTTGTTGGGGGTTCCCGATGGGGCCTCGACTTTGTCATCCTCTAAAATCGAGTTGCAAACCGCGATACACTCATCGCAGATATACGCACGAGGGTAGTCGCTGGGGGACGAGATGAGCTTTCCGACTACGTCCTGACTCTTATGGCAAAACGAGCATCGTAAAGCATCATCGGATCCGGCACGCTTCACGCAGTTTTTCTCCTCTTACTCCGGACGCTCTTTCCGGGATGTACAAAGATCCCGTTCGCCGTAGGGGTGGGGACCATCCATCGGTTCGTTCCTATTATCACCCGAACCGGTTTTGTTGGCAATCTGCCCTGTCTCTGGGGGTAATTCTGTAACGCCTGCCCCGGCCATAACCTTAGTCAATCTGTACTTAATCTGTCTTGCGGGCGTGTTCGAACAGGAAACCGAGCGTCTTCTCGGTCTGGATGTGATTGGCGATGCGGCCCAGGGTTCCATCCTTCTCGAACCGCATGTGGGCGGCGGCCACCGGTTCCCGGTTCTGACGGGCCACCTTTTCCACTTCCCGATCGACTTCGTCGCGGGTGGCATGAATCGCCTCGCGCTCGGCGATGCGCGAAAGCAGCAATGAAGCCTTCACCTCGCGCACGGCTTTTTCCCGTTGCGTCTCCTTCACCTTGTCCCAATCCAGCTTCACTTTGCTCAGGTCCACGCCCTGAGCGCCCATGGCACGCAGGCTCTGCTCCACACGATTTTCGATCTGCCGCTCGACGAAAACCTCCGGCACCGGAAATTCGTGGGCATCCACCAGCTTGTCTACGATGCGGTTTTTGGCTTCGTTCTGCGCGTCCTGCTGCCGCTGCGCCAGAATACCGCGCCGAATCGCCTCTCGCACCTCCTCCACGCTCCGGAAATCGCCCAGGTCCTGCGCAAATTCGTCGTTCAGCTCCGGCAGTTCCTTCCGCCGCAGACCCTTCACGGTCGCGTGGAAGCGAATCGTCTTGCCCGCAACCCGCGCCGATCCGTAATCTTCCGGGTAAGTGACTTCGAATTCCTTCTCGTTGCCCGGCTCGAGACCCCGCAAGTTCTCTGTAAACGCCGGAAGGGTATCGGCACCGGCAATCTCCAGCACCATCTCTTCCTGCCGGATGGGCTCACCCTCCACACCGGAGAGACTCTCCAGGGCGACCACCGCGTGGTCGCCATCCGCCAGCGGCCGCGGATCCACGTTCACGTACTGCGCCTTCTGCTCGCGCAGTTCGCCGATCCGCTTGTCCACATCCTCGTCGGTGACGGCAGGATCGTGGTAGGAAACTTCAACATCTTTGTATTCGCCAAGCTCGATCGTCGGGAGCACCTCGAACTCCGCCTTGAAGCGGAGCGGCTCACCCTCGTGGAAATGCAGGTCCATGATGTCGGGCCGTCCCACGATATTGAGATTTTCGGCCTCGATCTGTTTCTGCAAATATTTGGGAATCAGATTATCGACAATCTGCCGCTGGATTTCACCGGCGAACTGGCGGCGAATCAGCGAGGCGGGCGCCTTGCCGGGACGGAAGCCGGGAAGCTTGGCCCGCTTCTGCACGTCAGCCGTGACGCGGCCGGCTTCGCTCTCTACCGCATCAGCAGGTATAGCAATCTCCAGAGAGTGCCTGCAACCTTCGATCAATGCCAACTGGAATTTACCTCGGAACGAAAGTAGGGCCGGCCAATCGGCCTGCCCGGGCGAGTGCTAAATCCCATGATAACACGGGAGGAATTCAGGAGTCAGAAGACAGAAGTCAGAAGCGGAGGCCGCCGCGTACCCGCGACCGCGTACAATAGATCAAAGGCCTTATGTATTGGCAGCAGCCGGCAACGGCAAGCACGCGCACAGCGGCTTCTGCCTTCCGTCTTCTGACTTCGTTTCTATGCATCTCGACGTAACCGGCGCCCTTTTCCAGGTTCTCCTGCTTTGGATCCTCACAGCCCCGCACGAGTTCGCCCACGCCTGGGTCGCCACTCGGCTCGGCGACAATACCCCAAGGATGGATGGCCGCCTTACGCTCAATCCCCTGGCTCACGTAGACTGGATCGGCACGGCCATCCTGCCGTTTGTCGTTTCCCTGATCGGCGGTGGATTTCTCGGCTGGGGACGGCCCGTCCGAACCGAAATCGGCAAGCTCCGCGGCGGCTTGAACGGCCTGGCGCTGGTTTCGCTGGCCGGTCCGGCCAGCAACATCGTGATGGCGGTGTTGATGGGCATGCTGGCGAAAGCCACCGTCCACTCGGCGCCGGCTTTGGCCGAATTCCTGGCCGAGGGCGTCCGGCTCAGCCTCTATCTCGCCATCTTCAACCTGCTGCCGGTACCGCCGCTCGATGGCTCCAAGCTGCTGCTCGCGGCACGCATCCCCATGGCCGTCTATGCCGAGCTTTCCCGCTTCGGTTTCATGCTCCTGATCGTAGCCGTCTCCGCCACCGATATCGGCCGCTGGATGAGCGAATGGAGCTATCTCGGCGCACGCGCCATCTTCCTGGCCCTGCGATTTTAGCGCCCCGCGGAGCCGGCTTTCCAGCCGGATTCTTTCCCGGTGACTGCAGAGCTTCTCACGGTTCGAAAGTCGGGAGCCCTCCGATTGTCTGCTCCACGTCGATCCGAGTTTTCGGGTTTTGAGCCTCGACCAGCAGAATGCTTATATCGAATACTCCGCCAGGTCGCCGTGACTTCCTATTCGGTCAGTCAACGGGTGCAAGAGATTGGAATTCGGATGGCGCTGGGAGCATCCTCGGCCGACCTCCAAAGCCGCATCGTGCTCCGGACTCTTGAGTTGGCCGCTCTGGGTCTCGTCTTGGGAATGCCGGCGAGGAAGCTGGCGCCACCGTATCGGACCGAGACCTCCCATGTGAGAATGGTGTTTGGTGATCGTACGAGACGGCATTTATTACGCGCTGGCTCTCGGCGCGGGGGGTGGAATTCTAGCCTGGCTTGTCAACCCATGGCTGGGAACACCATTGTGGCTCCTGGCCGCGTTCTGCGTTTACTTTTTCCGCGACCCGGAGCGGGAGATCCCGTCCGGGCCGGTCGCGGTCTCGCCGGCGGACGGTAAAGTCGTGGCCGTGAAAGCGGAATCCCCGTCGCTGCAACGGATCAGCATTTTTCTGAATATCTTCGACGTCCATGTGAACCGGGCGCCCGTCGGAGGAGTCATCACCAAGGTGCAGTATCAGAAGGGCAGCTTTCACGTGGCCAGCCGCGAGGAGTGCTCGACAGTAAACGAACAGAACGTGGTCACGGTCGAAGGTGAGGGGACCACCGTGGTGTTCAAACAGATTGCCGGCCTCATCGCGCGACGCATCGTGTTCACGAAGCGCCCGGGCGACCGCATTGCCGCCGGCGAGCGGGTCGGGCTGATCAAATTCGGCTCGCGCGCCGATGTATTGCTAGGTCCGGAGTGGCAGATTGTGGTGCGCCCGGGCGAGCGCGTGGCGGCGGGGTCCAGCGTGATCGCGCGCCGTGCCCAGGAAGGAGAGCGGCATGGCTAGAGACGAATCGCGACCGGGGGCCCGCCGGCCTCCCCGGGCCGCTTACGCCCTCCCCACCCTCTTCACCGCCGGCAATATTTTCCTCGGCTACATTTCCATCCTGCGCTCGTTCAAGGGCGCCATGGCCGCCGCGGCCGGCGCCGCCGGAGCGGCCACGCAGTTCAAAACCGCCGCCATCGCCATCGGAGTGGCCGTCTTTCTCGACGGGCTGGACGGCCGCATCGCCCGCATGACGAATACCGTCAGCGATTTCGGCCGTGAGATGGATTCTCTGGCCGACGTCATCAGTTTCGGCCTGGCGCCGGCCATTCTGGCTTTCGCCTGGGGCGTACAGTTCGTCGATGGCGCCGCCGGTCCCATCTGGCACGAGCGCCTGACCAACGCCGGCTACTTCATCGCCTTTCTCTTTCTCCTCTGTGGATCCGCGCGCCTGGCCCGTTTCAACATCCAGAAAAATCCCGTGCCCAAGAACCCGGGCCGGCCGGATCGCAAATACTTCGTCGGCCTGCCCATTCCCGCGGCGGCGGCACTGGTCTGCGCCGTTGTGTACGCCACCGATGCAGAGCCGCTCGAGTGGTGGCCGCTCTCCGTGGCATGGCTGGCGCTTCTGCTGCTCCTCGCCTTTCTCATGGTCAGCACATGGCGCTATTACAGCTTCAAGGGCGTCAACCTGATGCGCCCCTATACCCCTCTGCTCATCATCCTGCTGGGTGGCCTGATCTACGCCATCTGGAACTATTCGCAAGCGGTGCTGCTGGCGATGGCCGCTTCGTACGTGGCCAGCGGCATCGCCATCCGCATCGGCGGCATCGTGCGGCGCCGCCTGCGGCATGCGCCGCATCCTGGCACTCCGGAGCATCAGATTGGCTGAATCAAACAGGTTGGCACTGGTAGGCAGCGATTCCCTGCTCGGGCGGGAAGTGCGCGACATCATCACCACGGAAGGCCTCGCCCTGGATTTGCGCCTGATTGCGGCCGATGAAGAGGAATCGGGCGTGATGACCCGCATCGGAGAGGAAGCCGCCATTATCGGCGGCCTCACGACGGAAAACCTCAGCGACGCGCGGGTGATCCTCCTGGCCGGTTCGGCCGAATCCTCCCGCAAGGCGCTCGAACTGGCCGGCGATCCACCCGACGCGGCGGTTGTCGATATGACCTTCGCAGCCGAGGAGCGTCCCGACGCCCGCCTCCGCGCACCCATCCTGGAATCGGAAACGGACGAACCGATGGATGCCGGCACCCACGTCATAGCCCATCCCGCGGCCATCGCTTTGGCGCTGTTCCTGCGCCGCTTGGCAAGCAACGATCCGATCCGCCGGGCGGTGGTCCAGATCTTCGCCCCCGCCAGCGAGCACGGCGCCAAAGGCGTCGAGGAATTGCAGCACCAGACCGTCAGCCTGCTTTCTTTCAAGCCGCTGCCTCAGACGGTGTTCGATGCGCAGGCTGCCTTCAGCCTGCTGGCGCGATACGGATCTGAAGCGCCGGCGTCGCTCGAAGAAACCGAGATGCGCATCGAGCGCCACCTGGCCTCACTGCTCGACTGGCCCGGCGAAGGCGAGGGCACGCCCATGCCTTCCCTGCGCCTGATTCAGGCGCCAGTATTTCATGGGTACAGTTTTTCGGTGTGGGTGGAATTTGAAGAGGCGCCAACGGTGGAAACGCTCGAAAGCAGCCTGGAGCGGAATGGAATCGAGGTGCGTGGAGGAGATTTCGATCCGCCAAACGTGGTGGGCCAGGCCGGTCAGAGCGGCATCGCCGTCGGCGCCATCACCCCTGACCGCAACCACGCCGACGCCTGCTGGTTCTGGCTGGTGGCGGACAATATTCGCCTCGCCGCCGAAAACGCGGTGGCCGTGGCAAGGGAACTTTTATGAGATTATATTTCGCCCTTTCCCGTCCGGCGGCGCTGGTCCTTCTCACCGTCCTGGCTTCCACCGGATGCGGCTATCACGTTTCCGGCCATGCCGACGTGATGCCGAAGACCATGAAGATCCTTGCGGTTCCTCCGCTCCACAACACGACTCCGCAGCCCCGCCTCGCCACCCTGCTGACGGCCGATATCACCCACGAATTTATCTCGCGCACGCACTACACCATCGTCTCGGACCCCTTGGAGGCGGACGCCGTCCTCACGGGGACGGTGACGAACTACGTCAGTTATCCTACGATTCTCGACCCGGTCTCCGGCCGCGCTACCGGGGTGGAACTGGTTGTCATGATGCAGCTCACCCTCACGGACCGGCATACCAATCGGGTGCTGTTCAACAAGGTGGGCGCGGAATTCCGCGAGCGCTACCAGGTTGCCCTCGACCCCCAGCAATATTTCGACGAAAGCGGACCGGCCATTCAGCGGGTGAGCCGCGACGTGGCGGCGTCCGTGGTCAGCACTGTGCTCCAGAGCTTCTAAGATGACGGCTGCACAACTCCTGGCTCGCCTGCAAAAGGGCGCGAAACCGGCGGCCCTCCTGCTCATCGGCCCGGAAGCTTACGAGCGGCGCCGTATAAAAGACGCGCTCGCGGCCGCCTTCCCTCCGGGAGCGCTGGCGCAGCACGATCTGGCAGAGGTTTCGCTGGCGGAGGTGCTGGACGACGCACGCGCGCTATCGCTGTTCGCTTCCGAGCGGCTCATCTGGGTGCTCAATGCCGAAAACGCGCTGCCGCGCGGAGAAGATCCGGGCGATTCCGCCCCGCTGGAGGCGTACGTCAAGGATCCCACTCCCGGTGTCACCCTGGTCTTCGAAGCTTCCCGCTTCGATTTCGAGGGCGACGACAAGCGCCGCCAGGAAAGAGTGCGGAAATTCTATGCGGCCATTCCCGATGCCATCGAACTGCGCCGCTTTCCCACCCACGAAGCCCGTGCCGAGGCCGAATCGCTGGTGTGCAAAGCGGGCTTCCGCATGGAGCCTTCGGCGCTCGATGCGCTGGTGGAAGCGCTGGGCGCAGACATGGCGCGCATAGCCGTGGAAATCGAAAAGCTCGCGCTCTATGCCGCCGGGCGCGAAATCGGCGCCGAGGAAATTGCCGCGCTGGTACCGGATGCGCGCGCCAGCAACATCTTCGCGCTGGTCAACGCCATCGGGCGGCGGGACCGCGGGCGCGCTCTCGAAATCCTCGATAC
>DATJMP010000227.1:0-12729 GCA_035508655.1 Bryobacteraceae bacterium | reverse complement strand
TTCAGGACAATCGGGTCAGTTAATTGCTTCACGAATGGGTTTTGCGGAACCGGCGTCACACGCCGAGTCCGGGTCGAAAAAACAAATTGGTAGGAGTTGAAGATGAGGTATATCTCTCGAATACGTGCGCTTCGGTGGCCTCCGCGATGGTGGTCAACAGCCTTGCTGGCGGGCTGGCTGCTGGCGGCCGGAACGGTCGCAGGATGGGCGCAACAAGTAACGGCGGCGATTACGGGCAAGATTACGGATGCCACCGGAGCCTCCGTGGTGGACGCGAAAGTCACGGCTACAGATGTGGATCGCGGGACCGTCTGGCCGACGGCAACCAACGCGGACGGCATCTATAATCTTCCGCGGCTTCCGATCGGCTCATACAACGTGAAAGTTGAGAAAGAAGGCTTTCAGACGGCGCAGAGTTCGCAGGTGGTGCTGCAGCTGAACGATAACGCACGCCTGGATTTTCAGCTCAAAGTGGGCAGCATCACCCAATCTGTCGAAGTGACGAGTGCCGCTCCGCTGCTGCAAACGCAGGCCACGCAGCTGGGGCAGGTGATTGATTCCCGCACCAACGTGGATCTGCCGCTGGCGACGCGGAACTACGTACAACTGACGCTGCTGGCTCCCGGCAGCATCCACCCCGATCCTTCGACGTTCGAGAGCGGGCAGACAACCGCGTCCAGCGGACGGCCGAACGTGAACGGCAACCGCGAACAGGCGAACAACTTCATCCTCGACGGTCTGGACAACAACCAGGCGTCGGACAACCTGGTGGGGTACGCGCCCGCGGTGGATGCGATTCAGGAATTCAACGAGATCACGCTGAATGCCCCGGCCGAATTCGGCAACTTCATGGGCGGCATCATCAGCGCAACCATCAAATCCGGAACCAATCAGTTTCACGGTTCGGCGTACGAATTTTTCCGCAACGACGTGCTGAACGCCAACACGTGGTCGAACAATTTCGAAGGGGCGGCACGGTCGGCGGTGCGCTGGAACAACTTCGGAGCCACCTTTGGCGGTCCGATCAAGAAAGACAAGCTGTTCTTCTTCGCGGACTACCAGGGTTCCCGTCTGGATACGCCAACCAGCATCTCGACGACTTCGCTTTACACGACGGCGGAACGGACCGGCGACTTTTCCCAACTGCTGAACCAAGCCTCGCCGGTGCAGTTGTACAACCCGTTTTCGCTGACCGCGACCGGAGCGCGCACACCCTTCGCGAATAACCAGGTTCCGCTCTCCCTGATGAGCCCGGCGGCGCTGAAGATCATCACGTCGCAGTATTATCCTCAGCCGACGAACGGGAACCTGATCAACAACTACCAGTACGCGACCAACACACACACCAACGGCGACCAAGGCGATTTCAAGATCGACTGGAACATCGACGATAAGGACCGCTTCTTCGGCCGCTATTCCCAAAGCATGTTCGACAACCCCACGGACAACGCATATGCGTTGAAGTACAACAGCTTTGCCACTTACCCGACCCACACCGGGGACCTCGACTGGACGAGGACCATTGGCCCGTCGCTGGTGAACGAAGCCCGCGCGGGCGTGAACTACGTGTTCATCAACAACGGCTCGGCATCGAACAACCTGAGCAACTTCGCGCAGACGGTGGGGATTCCGGGAGTTCCTTCGAGCTTCCTGCCCTCTATGAGCCTTTCGGGCGGCAACGTCGCCGGTTTCGGAACGGCGGACGTGTACCAGCTTTTCGCCGACACCACGATGCAGTTCGAAGACACGGCGATCTGGACTCACGGGTCGCACACCATGAGGTTCGGCTTCCAGATTTACCGCTACCGCATGGACACGTTTTATTCGGGCAACAACGGCGAGGCGGGCACGTTTTTGTTCAACGGCCAGTACACATCGAACGCACCGGGGACCAAGGCCGGTTCGGGCAACGGCGGCATTGCCGAAGCCGACTTCCTGCTGGGGCTACCGGACGAAATCCAGGGCGGCGTGAATGGCGGGACTTGGGGCCAGCGCGCCGATTCTATGGCGGCGTTTTACCAGGACGACTGGCGCGTGACGCCCAACCTGACGCTGAACCTCGGCCTGCGGTGGGAACTGCACACTCCGTGGGTAGAAGTGGAAAACCGGGAGGCGAACTTCAACCTGGCGACGGGCCAGGAGTACATCGCCGGCCAGACCTGCCCGTGGAGCAATTGCAATGCGCTCTACAACCAATACAACGGCATCACCAACTTCCAGCCGCGCCTCGGATTTGCGTATACGCCGGGCGGCGGCAAGACCGTAATTCGCGGCGGGTACACCTTGTCGAACTATCTGGAAGGCACGGGCACAAACCTGCGCCTGCCGATCAACCCGCCCTTCGCCGTAGAGCACGACAACCAATACACCGGCCAGCCGTTTTATCAGCTTCCCGGCTCGACACTGGACCAGGGTTTCCTGCCGTTCACCGCAAACGCCGGCAACCAGTTCCAGGATGTGACCCTGCGCGTATGGGATCCGAACATCCGGCCGGCAGTGGCAAACCAGTGGAACCTGACAATCCAGCGCCAGATCACCTCGACCTCGACGCTGGCCCTCAGCTACGTGGGTGAGCGGACGACACACCTGATGGTGCCGATGCCGTATTTCCAGAAGGTGCTGAATGCGAACGGGACGGTTTCACCCACCGAATACCTGGCGGGCAATCCGCAACTGCTGAGTGAGATCGGGCAGATTTCGGGAACGGCCTCGATCGGCAACCAGAGCTACAACGCGCTGCAGGCGCTGCTGCAGAAGCGGCTCAGCGCGGGGCTGCAATACTCGGTGGCCTATACCTGGTCGAAGTGCATGACGAACAACCTGGGCTATTACGGGCAGGGCGGCCAATCGGGACAGAGCAACTGGTATTACCAGAACATCTACGATGCGGCGGCGGAATGGGGGCCGTGCGATTACGATGCGACCCACAACTTCGTCGCCAACGCTATTTACGACCTCCCGCTGGGACGCGGGCGGACGTTCGGCAAGAACATGAACAGAGTGGCGGATGCCGTCATCGGCGGCTGGCAGGCGAGCGCGATTCTGTCGCTGCACACCGGCTTCCCGCTGACGGTGGGCGCGGCGGACGCTTCCGGCACGGGTTCGCGTGGACCGCGCGCGGACTGCATCGCTGCGCCGGATGTCTTCGGACAGCAGAATTCGCCGCTGGGAGGCTATCAGTGGTACAACCCGGCGTCGTACACGCAACCGGCAGCGGGAACGTTTGGCAGTTGCGGGGTGGGCACGGTGCGCGGGCCGGGGCTACACACGGTAGATTTCGACCTGACCAAGAACTTCAAGATCACCGAACGGCAGAATTTGGATCTGCGGGCCGACTTCATCAACCTGACGAACACGCCGATTCTCAATTCCCCGAATAACGGGATCGGCACGACACTTGGACTGCTGCAGAGCTCGCAAGGTGCGAGGAACGTGCAGTTCTCGTTGAAGTACCACTTCTGAGGAGGGTAATGGGCTGGACCGGGCAAGAATGTCCGATCCAGCCTGTTGCGGAACGGCGGGGCGGGCCTCCGGGCGCGCTCCGCACCATCCTACTCCGTGGTAGAGGCGGCCACGCCGAACGATTGCAGGGCGAGGTAGGCCGGTCCGAAGCGCTTGATGTTATCGAGCTGCTTTTCGAACTGGTCCTGGTGGCCTTCCTCGTCGTGCACCAAATTCTCGAACAGCAGTTTGGAAGTGGCGTCGGCCTGGGCGCCGCATTCTTGCGCGGCGAGATTGTAATCGCGGGCGCTCGCCTGTTCCATCTCAATGGCTTTGGCAAGCATGGCGGCGGGATCGGAGATCTTCTCCACCGCGGACGAGGCGTGCATCTCGACGTCGCCCTTGAGGAACAGAATGCGCTCCGCAAGCGCTTCGGTATGACCCATCTCTACAATGGCGGTCTTCTTAAAGAGCTGGGCCAGCGGCGCGTAGCCCTGGTCCGCGAGGTGGAAATGGAAGTACATGTACTGGTGGACGGCGTGCAATTCATCCGCCACGGAACGGTTTAAGAGGGCAATGCTGTTTGACATAATGGGCTCCGAAATTCGATTATAGCCAGTTTCGCCGGGGCGGGCGGATGAACAGGCGCGCCTGCGGCGCGGGCAAGCCGGGAGGCCTACCCCACTCGGCCGGGGCGCGAAGGCCAATCGTCGGTGATGGGGGCGACGGGCGAGCGGTTTGGCGGAGCGGGAGGCATATCCGGATCCGGCTCATTCCAATTGCCTTCGATGGGCGGATACATTTCCTCCAGACCTTCCTTTAATTCGACGCCGAGGCCGGGTTTTTGCGGCAACTCGAAGTAACCTTCTTTGACGCCGAACCATTCCTTAAAGAGACCTTCCTTGAGCGGATTCGGGGTCATGTTGGATTCGAGGAGGAAGCGGTTGGGCACGGCGGCGAGCAGGTGGGCGTTGGCGATGGCGACCAGATTATCCTGCCAGTTGTGCGGACAGATGAGCTTGCCACGGGTGTGGGCCATGCGCGCCTGATGCCAGCACTCGGTCAGACCGCCGTCGTCCGAGCCGGGCTGGACGATGTCGTAAGCGCCGCTATCCATCCATTCGACCAGCTGGGCGCGGTTGGGGACGGTTTCGCCGCCCGAGATTTTGACGGTGTGGAGAGACTTGCGGATGGTGAGGTAATCGTCGATCACTTTACGCGTGGGCTCTTCCCACCAGAGAAATTTCAGCTCTTCGAGGACGGGGGCGATTTCCAGGCACTGGGGGACGGACCAGCGCTGGTTGGATTCCTGGATGAGGTCGAAATCGGGACCGACCGCGGCGCGCAGTCGCCGGATGTTGGCGATGTGCTCTTCCATGGAGCCGAAGCGTTCGAAGGCGGCGCCGGGACGGAATTTGAAGGCGGTGTATCCGGCGGCCTTGTGGCGCATGGCCTGGTCGATGAGGTCGTCGGGGCCGGGGAAGCGCGAGCCCTTGTGCCAGGAGAATTCGCCACCGCTGGCGTAGGCGCGGATGCGCGTCTGGGGCTCGTTGTCGGTGGCGAGGAGGTCGTAGAGAGGCCGGCCGGTGGCTTTGCCGATGATGTCCCAGAGGGCGACATCGACGCCGGCCCAGACGCCGCGGGGGCCATGGCCCGCGATGCCGCCGCTGAGGGCTTCGACGTCGAAGGGATTTTTCCCCAGGAGGAGCGGCTGCACGACCTTTTCGAGATATTCCTTCATGGCGGCCGGGCCGTTGTAGCGACTGCAGGCTCCGATGCCCTTGAGTCCGGCATCGGTGGAGACCTCGGCGATGACGGACTCGGTCTTGTAGATAATCATGTTGTTGCCGCCGTCGGCCCACTCCTCGTCGGGTTTGAGGCGGTAGGCCAGGCTGATGAGGCGGACACCGGTGATTTTGATGTTCTGCCGCTGGACGCCGTCGAGTGGAGAGATGCGTGTACGAGGCAGGGCGGGACGGCCCGCCTGGGCGGCGTGGAGCGCGGCGGCGCCGGAAACTGCGGCGCCGGAAAGGAAGGAACGGCGAGTGGCGGATGGCATTGTATTCTCCGATGCTATGGGACGACGCGAATCGCGGCGCTGAGAGGAGTGTTGCGGGAAGAACCGCCGACGAGGACGCGGTATTCGCCGGGCAAGAGTTCCCAGGATTGTTTGTCCAGGTTAAAGATGGAAAGGAACTCTGGATCGATGGCAAGGGTGACGGTTTTGGATTCTCGTGGAGCGAGCTGGACTCTCTGCCAGGCGACGAGGCGCTTGGGCGGTTCGGCGGCAGAGGCAGGTAGCGAGCTGTAGACTTGAGCGACTTCGGCGCCGGGGGCCGAGCCGGTATTCGTGACGGTGAAGGTGATCTGCTTCGGGCCGGCGCGGAGGGCGGAGTAGGTGAACGTTGTATAGGAGAGGCCGAAGCCGAAGGGGAAGAGCGGCTGCTTGTCCTGAGCGTCGAACCACTTATAGCCGACCTGGAGTCCTTCGGTATAAGGCACATCGAAGGGTACTTCGGGCTGGTGATCGGCGCCGGTGGATTGGGTGTCGGACTTGGGGGGACCGGGGAGAACGGGATGAGGCAGGTCGGCTTCGGATTTGGGGAAGGTCACGGGAAGCCTGCCGGAGGGATTGACCTTGCCGAACAGGATATTCGCGATGGCCGGGCCGCCGCGGATGCCGGGATACCAGGCTTCGAGGACGGCGGGGACGCGGTCGAGCCACGGCATCAGGACGGGACCGCCGGTTTCGAGCACGACGATAGTGCGCGGATTGGCGGCGGCGACGTGAGCGATGAGGTCGTCCTGGTGATCGGGGAGAGAGAGGTTCTCGACGTCGCGCCCTTCGGTGGTGCGCTGGCTGACGAAGACGATAGCTACGGTCGAGGCGGCGGCGAGTTTGGCGGCGGCGGAGGGATCGGCGCCGGAATCGAAAGCGATTTTGGCGGCGGGGGCGAGGGCGCGGATAGCGGCCAGAGGGGGTGAAGGATGCCAGACGCCGGAGCGGCGGGTGGCGTTGCGGTCGCTATTGGGAGGGGGCTGGACGGCATTGCCGCCGGCGGCATCCACCTGGTCTGAGCCACCGCCGGAAAGGACCCCGGCATCCGCATGGGCGCCGATGACGGCGATAGATGAGACGGTTGGATTCAACGGCAATTGGGCATCGGCATTTTTGAGGAGGACGATGCCCTGCTCGGCTACGCGCTGGGCCACTTCGGCGCCGGGGAAGGGATTGACGGGGCCGGGCTTGGGCGGATTGTCCCAGATGCCGAGGGTGTAAGCGGTGCGAAGGATGCGATGCACCATGTCATTGAGGCGGGACATGGGGACTTTGCCGTTTTCGATGGCGGCCTTGAGACCGGCGCCGTAGAACTTGTCGGATGGCATTTCCTGATCGAATCCGGCAAGGGCGCTGGGGACGGTGCTATGGGTGGCGCCCCAATCGGACATGATCCAGCCTTTGTAGTTCCAGGCTTTCCTGAGGACGTCATCGAGGAGGTATGGATTCTCGCAGGCATAGGCGCCGTTGAGCTTGTTGTAGGCGCACATGACAGTGCCGACGCCGGATTCGCGGATGGCGATCTGGAAGGCGAGGAGATCGGTTTCCCACAGGGCGCGGCGATCGATCACGGTGTTGTAGATGAAGCGGCCGTTTTCCTGGTCGTTGACGGCGTAGCGGTTGATGTTTCCGATGACGCCCTGATCCTGGGTGCCTTTCAGTTCGCGGCCCAGCATACGGCCGATCAGAATGGGGTCTTCGCCCCAGCATTCGAAATTGCGGCCATTGCGGGGCTCGCGAATGAGGTTGGCGGTGCCGCCGAGGGAGACGTTGAAGCCTAGCTCGCGGACCTCGCGCCCGACGGTGGCGCCGTAATCGTAGGCCAAGGCGGGATCCCAGGTGGCGGCCGCGGCGAGGGCAGAGGGAAGAGCGGTGGCATAGCGGCCGCGGTTGCCGATATTGGCGACGCCGGAGCGGCCATCGGTCATCTGGAAGTCGGGAATGCCAAGGCGGGGGATGCCGGGAATCCAGCCGGCGCCGCCGAGGGACTGGGCCGGCTGGCGGGTTTCTTCGCCCATGTAGGGGCTGCCACCGTGGACAAGTTGGAGCTTTTCATCGAGGGTGAGCTGCTCGAGAAGGAGATCGGCGCGGCGGTCGGGAGAGAGGGATTTGTCGGTCCAGGGGCCGGTGACGGGCTGATCGGCGGACTGGGGGAAGGCGGGGGAGAGCAGGGCGACGGCGGCAAATGCTCCCAGGGCGAAAGACGCGAGGCGCATGGTTCGGATCCTTAGGGGATATCGAGACCCAATTCTAGCGGAATTTGCGGGGCGGCGTGCGGGCTGGCTACATTGCTCCGGCGAGTTTGAAGGTGTAGGCCTGCTGTTGGGGCAGGGAGGCAGAGAGGCGCTCGGGGATGCGGATGCGGACGGCTCCGGAATCGAGGCGGGCATCGAGGGGTTCGGCGTCGTTGATGAGGCTGACGCGGAGGCCGGAAGGGGCTTCGATGCCGGAGATCTGGATTTCGCCAACGGGGCGGTGCGGGACAATCGCGTAGAGAGCGCCGGGCTTAGCGGTGAGAAAGGCTTCGACGCGGGCGTAACCGGCGGGCGGGGCATCGACCATTCTGGCGATATCGTATTCGGCGCGGAATTCCTTCTCTTCCTGCTTGGGGATATTGCCGGCGCTCCACTGGCGCGGGTTGCGCCAGGCGTGCGTGCCGTAGATGGCTTCGCCATTGGCGCGGAGCCAGTCGCCGATTTCGATGAGGCGCTCCTCCATGATGACGGGGATGCGGCCATCGGCGGTGGGTCCGATATCGAGGAGCAGGTTGCCGCCGCGGCTGACGATGTCGATCAACATGAGGAGGAGTTCGCGCCCGGTGTGGTAGTCCTTGAGGGTCTCCATGCGGTTGTAGCCATAGGACTGGCCCATGCCGCGGCTCTCTTCCCAAGGATGCGCGCCACTCTGCATGCCGCTGGTGTATTCGGTGGTGTAGTAGCCGCCGTGGCGATGGCGGGTGTCCTTTCCCCAACGGTCATCGATGACCACTTCACCGGCGACGGGCGATTCGTTGAAGAGCCAGGCGAGAAGTTCGGGGCTGCGCCAGGCGGCCGAGTCCATTTCCCATTCGCCATCGGAGAAGATGATGCTGGGCTCGGCGTGGGTGACGACGTCTTTGAACTGCGGGAAGAGGTGTTCGGCGACGAAGCGCGGCTTGTCGGAAAGCCAGAGCGGGTTATACCACTCGTAGAGGGAATAGTAGATGCCCATCTTCAGGCCACGGCGGCGGCCGGCGAGCATGAGGTCGAGGAGGATATCGCGCTTCGGACCGGTATCAACGGCGTTCCAGGGACGGCCCCAGGCTCGGTTGGCCTGCTGGTTGCGCCAGAGGGTGAAGCCCTCGTGGTGCTTGGACGTGAGGGCGACATAGCGCGCGCCGGAGCGGACGAATACATCGGCCCAATGGTCGGGGTCGTAGTTTTCGGCGCGGAAGAGCGGGGCGAAATCGGAGTATTGAAAATTGGCACCGTAGACGCGCTGGTGGTATTGCCAGGTCATGCCGCCGGGATCGGTTGGAGCCTTGGCCTGCTTGCCGAGGGTGAGCGAATTCCAATACCACTCGGCGTAGGCGTTTTGGTTTTTGACGCCGACCGCGGCATAGGCGGGGACGGAGTAGACGCCCCAGTGGATGAAGATGCCGAACTTGGCATCGGTGTACCACTGCGGGCAAGGGCGGGCGTCGAGGGAGGGCCAGGCGGCCTGGTAGCGCGGCTGGGCAGGGGCGGCGAAGGCCAGAGGCGCGGACGCAGCCATTTTCAAAAGATCACGGCGTCGCATTCCGGATTAGCTTAACACCAGCTATGCTATGGCGTGAAGCGAGCAGAATGACCAGCAAAGAGCGGGTGAAAGCAGCGATGACACGGAGAGGCACGCCGGACCGGGTGCCGTTGCAGTTCGATCTCTCTCGCGGACTTTGCGAGCGATTCGGGCTGAAGTACGGGATAAAGCCGCGCTACACGCGGGCGCACTACGAAGACGTAACGTATCGGATTTCCGCCAACGAGCTGCGCGTGGCGATGGGAAGCGACTGCGTGGTGGTGGGGATCGGTCTGCCGCGCGGATACGAGCATCCGGTGACGGAGGACGGGCTGACCATCGACGAATTCGGCATGGGGATGCGGCCAGGTCCGCTGTATATGGACGTGATCCGATATCCGCTAGCGAACGTGCAGAGCGTGCAGGAGATTGAAGAATACCCGTTTCCCGATCCGGTGGCGGAGGGGCGGTACGACGATGCGGCGGAGTCCATCGCGAGATACGGCGGAGAGTATTTCGTGGTGGGCGATATCGAGGTGACGCTGTGGGGATTGATGCAGCAGATGGTGGGGCTGGAGAAGCTGCTCATCGATGCCGCGACGGGCGAGGAATGGGTGGACGCGCTGCTGGAAAAATGCGAGCGGTTCGCCGTTGCGGCGGGGCGGAAGCTGATTGAAATGGGAGTGGATGGGATCTGGCTGGGAGACGATTTCGGAACGCAGAAAGGGCTGATTATGTCGCCGGCCATGTGGCGGCGGCGGTTCAAGGAATCGTACCGGCGGGTGTATGGAGCGTTCAAGGCGGCCAATCCGGATGTGCTCATCATGCAGCATTGCGACGGGGCGGTGGCGCCGATCCTGGCGGATTGGATTGAAGTGGGACTGGAAGTTTTCAATCCGGTGCAGCCGAATGTGCCGGGACATGACGCGGCAGAACTGAAGGGGCGGTTCGGAGGATGCCTGTCGTTCTGGGGCGCGATCGATCAGCAGCAACTGCTGCCTTTCGGGACGCCCGCGGAAATTGAGGCGGATGTGCGGGAGAAGATGCGGATCTTGGGCGAGGGCGGAGGATACATGGTGAGCCCGGCGCACATTATTCAGGAAGACACGCCGGTGGAGAATGTGGAGGCGCTGATTCGCGCGGTGAAGGAGTTTGGGGAGTACTGAAGAAATGGCCGGCGGTGAGGCATACCTGGTCCCGGCCATCTCGGTGTTGGGTCGGGATGGGGCGTTCGGAAGAGGGAATGCCGGCAAGGATGCCGGCATGGCCGGCTAGAAGCCGGCGCTACCGTGCCTCTGTGAGGGGGAGCGGGCCGGGCATGCCCGGCCCCTACGGATGTGCCAACTCGGCCAGGAGTTCCCGTACTGCGGCGTCGAGCTGCGAATCTTTGCCGGTATAGGATTCGCCGATGGGGCGCGAGACTTCGATATCGACCGGGCGCGGATTGTTCTCCATCTGCTTGCCGTCGTGGCCGGTGATGAGGGTGCTGGGCATGCGCATGGATGAACCGTCGATGAGCGGCATGGCGCCGGTGTAGACGATCCATCCTGCAGTGGGCTCGCCGACCACTTTGCCGAGCTTGAGGGTGCGATAACCCTCGGTGAAATCCTCGGCGTCGGAAAGGGAATGCTGGTTGACCACGAGGATGGTGGGCAGCTCGAGCGAGCGCTGGCCGAGCTCGGTGCGTGCGGGCGCCGGCGGACCGCCGCGCTGCGTCATGGTGAGATAAGGGCGGCGTGAGAGGACGTCGAGGGCATAGGCGTTGACGAAGCCGCCGTTGTTGTTGCGGATGTCGACCACGATGCCCTGGCGCGAACGGTTTTCGGAGTCGAGGTCGAGATAGAGCTGGGTGAGGGCTTCCTCGGACATGTCACGCATGTGAACATAGCCGAGCTTGCCGTTACTGATACGGGTGACGTAAGCGCGGTTGTCTTCGACCCACTTGCGGTAGATCTGGTCGGCGAGCGAAGCGACGGGCTGCACGGCGACGTCCTTGCCGTCGACATTCAACGTGACGCGCTTGCCGATTTTGTGTTCAAGAAGCTCGTCGAGGTTGACGCGCGGACCGGTGGGCGTGCCGTCCACGGCGCGGAGTTCTTCGCCGGGCTGGATTTTGGCGAGATCGGCGGGGGAATGCGGCAGGACGGCGGCGATTTTGAGGACGCCGGAGCGCTCGTAGACGGCGCGGTCAAAGCTAAGGCCGAGCTGGCCGACGGAGCCACGGCCGGCGGCGCCTTCGGCCCCGGGCGCGGAGACGCCGGAGTGGGAGGAGTTGAGTTCGCCGATCATCATCCGGAGAATGGCGCCCATTTCGTCGGGAGTGCGGGAGGCTTCGATGAGCGGAGCGTAGGTCTTGCGGACGGCATTCCAATCGGCGCCGTTGAAATTGGGCTGCCAGAAACCGTCGCGCTGGCCGGCCCAGGCCTGCTCGAAGACGGCCATCTTTTCCTGTTGGAAATCCACATCCATCTCGCCGGTGACGTTGACGGGGCGAGACTGGCGGGATTCGACCGTGAGGGATTGGACGCGGCCGCCTTCGAGGAAATAGATTTCGCGGGAATCGCGGGAGAACTGGGCGCGGGTCTTGGGTCCGGGAGTGGTGGTGAGCTGGCGCGGATTGCGGGCCCCCCCGCCGCCGCGGCCTGCGCGGCCGCCGCTGGAGGGCTGGGTTTCATCCAGGGGATACAGGTATAGGTTGGATTGGCCGCCGATGGTTGCGGCGAAGAGGAGCGTTTTGCCGTCGGGGCTGATTTCGGGATTGGCAACGGGCAGGCCGATGGGGAGCATGGAGACGCGCTCGCGAATGCCGTCGAAATCGATTTCGACTTTGGGTGGGGGCGCGGCTGTGGTTTCGGAATTGGCTCCGCGGCCGCGGCCGCCGCGAGCGGCGGGCGCTTCGGGCTTGAAGAGGTCGTCGAAGCGCTCCTCGGCGAATTTGGGCTGGCGCGGGACAAGGTCGACACGCGCGACTTGCGGGGTTTCGGTGCGCTGGCTGGTTTCGTAGAGGAGGAACTTGCCATCCGGGCTCCACTGGACGGAGTTGACGTTGGTATCGGCGAGGAAGGTGACGGGCCGGCCCGTGCCGCCGGCCGCGGGTACGACATAAATGTTGCGCAGGCCGCGGGTTTCGGTGGCGGTATAGGCGATCCACTGGCTGTCGGGCGACCAGGCGAAGCCGCCGCCATAGCCACCGCCAATGAAACCGGAGGCGAGGACACGCTCCTGTTTGGAGCCGAGATCGAGTACGCGCAGGTCCTTGCGGTCGCGGACGAACGCGATGGATTTGCCGTCGGGCGAGAAGCGCGGGCCGGCGTCGGAGCGCGGATCGGAGGTGATCTGGGTTTCGGCGCGCTTGAGGAAGTCGTAGAGGTAGACGTGATTGACGGCGTCGCGAAGGCCGAGATAGGCAACTTTAGTGGAATCGGGCGACCACGTAACGGCGGTTTCGGGAGTTGCGGTGCGGGTGACACGCA
>DATJMP010000226.1:0-8635 GCA_035508655.1 Bryobacteraceae bacterium | reverse complement strand
TCCGAAATTCGAAGACGCGACGGCGTTCAACCAGGCGCTGTGCGGGATGTACGCGGCGGGATTGGGCGCGGGACGGATGGAGCGGAAGGAGGAAGCGGGCGCGCGGCCGCAGCGGGAGCAGCCGGCGTTCGAGCCGGTGGTGATTACTGGGGCGTCGCTGGGGCTGCCGGGAACGGGACGGATTTTCGACGACGAAAATGCCGCGCGGATACTGAACGGAGAACAGTTCATCGACGTGATTCCGACGCGGTTCCGGCGGGCGATTCTGGACAGGCACGTGACGCGTCTGGTGAAGAGCGACAACGGCGGACCGGTGTTCGAGGAGATCCGGCATCCCTCCGACGTGATCAAGCTGGCGGGGCGCGGCGGCGCCTTCGACCTGGAGAGCGAATACGGGATTCCCGCGGAGCGCGTGGCGGCGCTCGACCGGTGCACGAAGCTCGCCATTGCGGCGGGGCTGGATGCGCTGCGCGATGCGGGCATCCCCCTCGTCATGCGGTACAAGAGCACGAGCAAGGGGACGCGGCTGCCCGAACGGTGGGGATTGCCGGAGCAGCTGCGTGATTCCACGGGCGTGATTTTCGCTTCGGTGTTTCCGGGCTATGACGCATTCGCAGAGGAAGCCGAGCGGTATTACACGGACCGGGCGCGGCGCGAACAACTGGCGGCGCTGGAAGATTTGCGCGAACGCTGGGTGAAAGAAGGTGCGAACGGCGCGGAGTTGGACCGGCGGATAGCGGCGCTGCGCGACGCGCTCGCGAAATCGGCATATCACCTGGATCGGCGGTATCTGTTCCGGGTGCTTTCGATGGGGCATTCGCAATTGGCGGAGTTGATCGGAGCGCGGGGACCGAATACGCAACTGAACGCGGCGTGCGCAAGCACGACGCAGGCGGTGTCGGTGGCGGAGGACTGGATCCGCAGCGGACGCTGCCGGCGGGTGGTGGTGGTGTCCGCGGACGATGTCACGTCCGACCGGCTGATCGAATGGTTCGGGGCCGGATTCCTGGCGAGCGGCGCGGCGGCCACGAGCGACGTGGTGGAAGAGACGGCGATTCCGTTCGACCGACGGCGGAACGGAATGATCATCGGCATGGGCGCGGCGGCGCTGGTGGTGGAGAGCGCGGAAGCGGCGGCAGAGCGCGGGCTGCGGCCCATTTGCGAGGTGCTGAGCGCGGTGACGGCCAACAGCGCCTTCCACGGGACGCGGCTGGATGTGGAGCACATCGGACGCGTGATGGAAGAGCTGGTGCGGCAGGCCGAGAGACGGGCGGGCATCAGGCGGGAGGAGATTGCGGCTTCCACGGTGTTCGTTTCGCACGAGACTTACACGCCGGCGCGGGGCGGGAGCGCGTCGGCCGAGATTCACGCGCTCCGCCAGGTGTTCGGGCAGGCGGCGGACCGGATCGTGATTGCGAACACGAAGGGGTTCACGGGCCATGCGATGGGTGCGGGAATCGAAGACGTGGTGGCAGTGAAGGCGCTGGAGACTGGGGTTGTGCCGCCGGTAGCCAATTTCAAAGAGGTCGATCCGGAACTGGGCACACTGAACCTTTCCCGGGGCGGCGCGCACGAAGTGGAATACGCGCTGCGGCTGGGAGCTGGCTTCGGATCGCAGATCAGCATGACGCTAACGCGGCGGATTCCGAGCGCCGGTGTGCGGCCGGCGCCGAATGCACTGGGATATACGTATCGGATCGGAGATCAGGCAGCGTGGCAGAAGTGGCTGGCGCGCGTGGCGGGCACCGGGGCAGAACTGGAAGTGGTGCACCGGACACTGCGGGTCAAGGATGCGGCGGCGGTGAAGCCGGTGCACCCGGCTCGGGCGGTTGCAGCAGCGGCGCCGGTCGCTGCGGCAGTGGAGGCGAAGCCAGCGCCGGTGGTGAAAATGGAGCAGGCGCAGCCCGTGGAAACGAAGGTCGCGGCTTTGTCTGTTGCCGCGCCGAAGCAGGAGATGCCTGCTCCGAAACCGGCGGAAGACGCGGTTGCCGAGGAGGTGCTGGCGCTGGTCGTCGAGAAGACCGGGTATCCCCGGGAGATGTTGGATCTGGATTTGGATCTCGAAGCGGACCTCGGCGTGGATACGGTGAAGCAGGCGGAGATCTTCGCGACGGTACGGGAGAGGTACGGGATTGAGCGCGATCCGAATCTGAAGCTGCGCGATTTTCCGACGCTGGCCAAGGTGATGCAGTTTGTGCGGGATCGGCGGCCGGATTTAAAGGCGGCTCCACGAGAACCGGCGGCCGAGGCTCCAATCGAGGGCGATCCGGTTCGCGACGAGGTGCTGGCGCTGGTAATGGAAAAAACCGGGTATCCGCGGGAGATGTTGGATTTGGATCTCGACATGGAAGCGGACCTCGGCGTGGATACGGTGAAGCAGGCGGAGATCTTCGCGGCGGTGCGGGAGAAGTACGGGATTGCGCGCGATCCGAATCTGAAGCTGCGCGATTTTCCGACGCTGGCGCGGGTGATCGAGTTTGTGCGGGAGCGGAGACCGGACTTGAAGGCGGCCGGTCGGCAGGCGGAAAAGCCTGACCCGCAAAACGGGCCGGACGCGGCTCCCGTCGAGGAGGATCCGATTCGCGAGAAGGTGCTCGCAATCGTGGTGGAGAAGACGGGGTATCCGCGGGAAATGTTGGATTTGGATCTCGACCTGGAAGCAGACCTCGGTGTCGATACCGTGAAGCAGGCGGAGATGTTCGCGGCGGTGCGTGAGGCGTTCGGAATCGAGCGAGACGCTTCGCTGAAGCTGCGCGATTTCCCAACGCTCGGACACCTGATCCGGTTTGCGCGCGAGCGCGCGTCTGCGGCGGCCGTACCGGCTGCGCCGGCGGTGCAACCGGAGGAGTCGCGGCCACTGGCGGCAACATTCGAAGCGGCAGAACGGATCCCGCGGCGCGTGCCGATGGCAACGGTACGGCCGGCGCTCGAAGTCATGAAGGCCACGGGCGTGACGCTGGCACCCGGGAAGCGCGTCGTGATTGCGGCGGACCACGGCGGCGCGGCGGAAGCACTGGCGGAACGGTTGCGCGGAATGGGCGTAGAGGTAGCGGAGAACGGCGCGCCGGGCGAGCTCGACGGCGTTTTCTGGTTGCCGGCGCTCGACCGCGACGGCGATCTCCGGGAGATGACGGCGGCGGCGTGGCGGGCGGCGCTCGATGCGCGCGTGAAGGCGCTCTACAGGGCGATGCGGCCTCTGTATGAACGGATTGCGACGCCGGGGACGTTTTTGATTGCGGCGACGCGGCTGGGGGGGCGTCACGGATACGACGATGGCGGAGCGCTGGATCCGCTGGGCGGTGCGGTGACCGGATTCGTCAAAGCATACAAACGGGAGCGGCCGGAAGCGCTCGTCAAGGCGGTGGATTTCGAGGCCGAAGCCGGTGCTGCGCAAATTGCCGAGCGGCTCACGGCCGAGGTTCTGCGCGATCCCGGCGCTGTGGAAATCGGGTACGCGGACGGCGTGCGGTGGACGGTGGGGCTGGAAGAGCGGGCGGTGGCGGCCGAACCAGGGATGGCGCTGGGGCCCGACACGCACTTCCTCATCACCGGTGCCGCGGGAAGCATCGTTTCGGCCATCACGGCCGATCTGGCCGCGGCTTCCGGAGGGACGTTCCATTTAATGGACGTGGTTCCGGAACCGGATCCTGCGAACGACGACTTGCGACGCTTCGTTTCCGACAAAGATGGCCTGAAGCGGGACCTGTTTGCGCGTATCCAGGCGCGGGGAGAACGGGCGACGCCGGCGCTCGTGGAACGGGAACTGGCTGCGCTGGAACGGGGCCACGAGGCATTGACCGCGATGGAGGCGGTGCGCGCAGCGGGCGGCACGGCTCATTATTACAGCGTGAATCTGACAAACGCGGAGGAGGTGGCGAAAGCGACGGAAGAGGTGCGGCGGCGCAGCGGACGGATCGACGTGATGCTCCACGCGGCCGGAGTCGAGCGAAGCCACATGCTTGCGGATAAGGACGAGCGCGAATTCAACCTGGTTTTCGACGTCAAGACGGAAGGACTGTTCCACCTGCTGCGCGCGATCGGCGAAATGCCGCTGGGTGCGGTGGTGATGTTCAGCTCGGTGGCGGGTCGCTTCGGCAACGGCGGGCAGACCGATTACAGCGCGGCGAACGATTTGCTGTGCAAGATCGCGTCAAGTTTCCGGCGGTCGCGTCCGGAGACGCGCGCGATTGCCATCGACTGGACCGCATGGGGCGGCATTGGGATGGCAACGCGCGGGTCGATTCCGAAAATGATGGAGATGGCAGGCATCACGATGCTGCCGCCGGAGGCGGGGATTCCATGGATCCGGAGGGAGCTGATGGCGGCGGGGACGAGCGGCGAAGTAGTGGTAGCGGGCGAGCTGGGCGTGATGGGGAAGGAATGGGATGAGTCGGGCGGGCTCGAGGCGGCGGCGCTGCCGGAAATGCCGATGGTGGGGAAGGCGGCGTGGATCGGCTTAGGCGGACATTTTGTGACGGAGCCGGTGCTCGATCCGGCAGCGCAGCCGTTCCTGCACGACCATGTGATCGACGGCACACCGGTGCTGCCGGGGGTGATGGGGATCGAAGCGTTCGCCGAGGCTGTGTTGGCGATGGCTCCGGGAGGGGAGATCGACCGTGTGGAGGCGGTAGATTTCCTGGCGCCGTTCAAGTTTTATCGGGGAGAACCGCGGCCGGTGAGAGTGGAGGCGCAACTCGAAGCGCGGGAGATGCGCCTCGAGGCGCGATGCCGGCTGGCGGGGCGGCGGACGCTGCCGGGCCAGACGGAGCCGCAGGAGACAACGAATTTCACGGGGCGCGTGGTGCTTGCGAGGCAGGCCCAGGAAGCGGAGACCGCGCCCGCGCCGGGCGCTCCGCAGGGCACGGCAATTTCGCGGGAGGAGATCTACCGGCTGTACTTCCACGGGCCGGCCTACCAGGTGCTCGCGGGCGCGTGGTGGAGTGAGAACGGCGCGACGGGCGAGCTGAATCGGGCATTGCCGGACAACCATGTGCCTGCCGGACAAGCGTTGGCCATGGCGCCGCGGCTGATCGAGCTGTGCTTCCAGACGGCGGGCATCTGGGAGATGGCGGCGCGCGGGCGGATGGGGCTGCCGCGGGCGGTGGGGTCGGTGAAACTGTACCGGCAGCCGGAGGCGGCAGCCGGGCCGCTGTACGCGATGGTCACGCCGGACGCGGCGGGCGAAAGCTTCGCTGCCGTAGTGCTGGACAGCAGCGGCAGAGTCTATCTGCGGCTTAGTTGTTACCGCACGGTGGTGTTCCGGGAGAATGTGGAGACGGCTGTTCCGGCACACGCCCACGCGGCGGTGGTCTGAGCGTGGAGGTTTACTGGCTGGTACAGGATGCGGGTGGAGTGCCGGAGGATGATGCGTGGCTGGGCGTACGAGAACGGGCCGTGCTGGCCAGTCTGCGCATCGCCAAACGGCGCTCCGATTGGCGGCTGGGCCGCTGGACCGCGAAGCTTGCCATCGCGGCCTACCGCAGGCTCCCGCCGCGCACGGAGGCGCTGGCCGCGATTGAGGTGCGGCCGGCGCCCTCCGGCGCTCCTGCAGCGTTTTTCCGGGGGCAGCCGGCAGGCCTGACGATGTCGCTGAGCCATAGCCACGGGGTGGGGTTCTGTGTGCTGGGAGGGAATGGGACGGAGCTGGGATGCGATGTAGAGAGGGTGGAATTGAGAAGCCTGGCCTTTTTGCAGGATTTTTTCAGCGGAGAAGAAGTCGAACTGGTGCTGCGCAGTCCGGCGGAGGAGCGCGACCGGATGACGACGCTGATATGGAGCGCCAAGGAGAGCACACTGAAGGCAATTGGGTGCGGCCTGAGAAGCGATACGAGAGCGGCGCTAGTGAATTTCGAGCCCGGATGGCGGGATGGAGGATGGTCGGCGCTGCGGGTTCGATACAGCGGACGGATTTTCCAGGGGTGGCGGCGGCAGAGGGGCGATTTCGTTTTTACGATGGTGGCGAATCCCGCGGTGAAGAGGCCGGCAGCGCTGTATGGTCTGGTCGGCATCGTATGATTCATGAGGCAATTTCGAAAACGATGGCCCGGCCTTGCACGTTAAAGACTGACCTCACCTTGGATCCTCAAGGAATGGCCGGAATTTGACGTGCCGAACGCCGCGCCGGCGGATGCGGTCTCTGGCAGGTTCGGAGTCGCTTCACAGCATGACGGTGCGCGTATCGAGCCCGGCGGCGCCGCTCGGGTCCGGCGGAGCTTCCGGGACGATTTGCGGGGTGCCGTTACCGTCGACACAGCGCACGGTGAAGGTGTGCTTGCCTCGCTCGATGGGCCAGTCGTAGCGCCAGATCACCCAGGTCAGCCCGGATAGCGGAGTGCGCAGCTCGGCGGGTGTCCAGGCGCCGTTGTCCACGCGTACCTCGACTTTCGAGATGCCGCGCGCGCCGGCGTAGGCGATGCCACCGACGGGGATGCGCATTTCGCGCGAGGGTTGCGCGATCATCATATTGCTCGCGACGGCATCGATGACGGAGGTGGCTTTCACCCGCGCCTCACGGTCCCATCCCCGCACCACCCAATAGCCGGGCTCCCAATGGTCGATGACTTCGATGGATTCGATCCACTTGGGCTGTTTCATGCCGTAGTGATCGGGAATGTAGATGCGCAGCGGGAAGCCGTGTTTTTCAGGGAGCGGCAGACCGTCCCACGCGTAAGTCAGCATGACACGGGGGTCGGAGCGAATGGTTTCGAGCGCGACGATTTCGTAGAAGCCATCGGCGGAGTGGATTTTGAGGTGCGTGGCGCTGGGTTGCAAGGCAAGCCCGGGAAGCAGCTGCTGCAGGCTCACACCGGTCCAGCGCTGGGTACCGATGAGGTCGCCGCCAACCGGGTTGGAGATGCACGACAGCGTGATGAACTGGTGCGTGGCCGGGCGCGCGCGGAGCTCTGCGAGGGTCCATTCGGTGGGCTGGGAGACGAGGCCCTGAACCTTCAGGCGCCAGGAGGATTCGGGGATTGCGGGCGGAACAGTGTCGATATCGATGCGGTAGTGCTGGCTGACGGGAGTGAGATCGGGACGCGTGCCGGGTGCGGGCTGGACCGCGGCGTCCGCGTTCGGCAAGGGGTGGCTGGCGGACCAGGGTCCTCCTCCCTCTCTGGCAGGGGCTTGTGCGCGCTGACCGAGGAGTTTACCGGCAACCGTCGCTGCCACGGAGACGACGGCGGCGATGCCGGCGAACCGGAGCAGAAAACTGCGGCGGTCGATGCGTTGCATCGGCGAAGCCGCGGCTTCTGCTGCCCCGCCCACCACCTCCGGTCGCATACGGCGGTAAGCCCAACCTAGCGCGGCACCCCAACCCAGGAACAGGACAACAATCCAGGCCGCCCGCGCCGCCGGGCTCGCCGCGGAGAACGACTCGATGCGGTAGCTGAGCCAGGCCGCCACTCCGCCGAGAAAACCACCCACGATCAGACCGGCAGGCAGGGCCGCCTTGCGGCTTGCCAGCCTCAGAAACACAAAGAACAGCGCACCAACCACCATCCCGGCAACGATGAACTCGGTAACGGCCATCGACTGCTCGGCCAATTTGGCCACCTGGGAAGTGTGGCTCAGATGGAACCATCCGATGATGGTGACCATCGTGCCAATGCCCTTGGCGATCACCGGGCCCGGCAAGATGCGAGTTTGCCAGTCGAAAAGGTTGAACGGCAGAAATGGAAGGCTTGCCAGCCGATAGCCAAGGTAGAAGATTGCAACCAACGGAAAGGTCAGCAACAATCCACTCAGTAAGCCGAGCCAGAATCCAGGCTTGCCTCGTGTCCGCATATCAATCTTTCCTGCGAGCCCTCTTCGTGAACCGATTATGACGCACAAGCGGGCCATCGCAGAGCCCCGTACCGTGGCAGTAGACTCGAATCCGTGTCTTTGCGTGCCCAGCCCGCCCGGGAGCGGAATCCAGTTGTCCGCTTCTCACCATTTCAGCCCCACAGGCCAGAGTGGCGAACCAACCTGACTGCTGCTCAACGCACATATTGGTGAGCAGCCGGCGAGGTAACATCGTGAACGATACGGCATGCGGTTACCGTCGTAGGAGTCCAATTATGCGCTCAGACATCGTGCCCGGAGCCGCCTTTCCCGACTACGAGCTTCCCGATCACACGAGCACGCTGCGCAGGCTCAGCGAACTGCAGGGCGATGATCCCCTGATCCTCACGCTTGCGCGCGGACATTACTGCCCGAAGGAGCACCAGCAGCATCTGGAGCTCGCCGGCTTCTACCCCAAGATCGCCGTCGCGTACACTCAGGTCGCAACGATCTCCACCGACGACCATCACACGCTTCAGGAGTTCCGTGCGTCGATCGGCGCCCACTGGACCTTTCTTTCTGACACGGACCGAACCGTTCAGAAGGACCTCGATACCCAGGAGTATACCGACCCCGAGCACAATCCGATGATCCCTCACACCCTCGTGCTCAAACCGCGCCTCGTGATTCACCGCATCTACAACGGCTACTGGTTCTGGGGGCGCCCATCGGTTGTCGACCTCTGGCACGACCTGCGCGAGGTGACGAGCGAGATCCGCCCGGACTGGGATCTGAGCACCCCTGGACTCCGCGAGGCCTGGAACGCGGCCGACTATTCACGATTCCACGGGTGGAATAAGAGTCCGAAAGAGGC
>DATJMP010000225.1:0-36161 GCA_035508655.1 Bryobacteraceae bacterium | reverse complement strand
CCGCTGTTCGCCCCAGCCGAGGGCGATCTGGTACAGCTCGCGGTACGGCCGGTCCGTCACCGGATACAGCAGCGTGGCCACGATGTCGCTGGCGGCGTGCTCCGGACGCAGCAGATCGACGCGCGGCACCTCGATTCCCGCCAGCGCCGGCAGGTTCTGCTTCGCCCAACAGGCCAGGTCCGAGCGCACCTGGGCGGAATGCGCATCGGGTTCGGCGTGGCGCGCCAGCGTGGGGGCGAGCGGCTCCGCGGCCGCATTGACGTCCCAACGGCATTCGGGCTCCATGGCACACGCGTGCGCCATCTCGTCGCCCACCTCGCGCAGCTCCGCGTATTCCGACGCGCGCAGGCGGCGGATCTGCTTTTCCACCGTGCGGATGCTGGTCACCTGGCCGACATTAGTGGGCACACCCCAGAACAAAAGATAGCGGGCCACGTCGAAGGCGCGCGCGGCCAGGTTGCGCTGGTACGCGGCCGGGTTCATCCCTGCGGGGCAGGGCAGCCGCTCGCTCAGGCAGGCCAGCGCGAGGTCCCTCACCTTGCCGTAGGCGGCCAGCAGCGCTTCGCCGGCCTGCCGGTAAGCTTCGGCATCGGCGCCTTCCAGCTCCGGCGGCGTAATGAAGCCCGAGCGGGAAAAATCCTGGTAGCGGGACGATTTTGCCTGCCCGTCCCATAGCGGCTCTTCTTCGATCTCGGTGGCCGCCAACTCCGAGATGCCCTCGAAGCAGAGCACGGCGTGGCCGAGGTCGGCGATGGAGGCGTGGCCATACTGAAAATAGAAACTCTCCAGGAATTTCTGCGAGTCGCGGCTGCGCACCCAGTCGACAGATTCGCGGATCGAATCAGGCGAGCGGCTGTAGCGCGCCAGGGCATAGGCGCATTTTTCCGGCGGCATGGGTGCTACGGCGATCACGCGTTTCGAGGGAGTCAAGACGTTATCATAACCAAAAGCATGCAGATCCGAATCCGGAGAATCCATCCCGCTGCCGTACTGCCCGCCTATGCCCATGGTCCCGGAGAAGATGCCGGCATGGATCTGTGCGCGGTGGAGCGCGCGGTTCTCGACCCGGGTGTGCCGCGCCTCGTTCCGACCGGCCTGACCATCGAGCTGCCGCCCGGTTACGAAGCGCAGGTGCGCCCGCGCAGTGGCCTGGCGCTGCGCCACGCCATCACCATGCCGAACGCGCCGGGCACCATCGATCCCGGTTATCGCGGCGAGCTGCGCGTGATCCTCATCAACCTGGGCCGCGAGCCTTACACCATCGAGCCGGGCGACCGCATCGCGCAGATGATCATCGCGCGCTACGAAGCGGTGGAATGGGTCGAGACGGAACTCGCGGATTCCCGGCGCGGCGACGGCGGCTTCGGATCGTCGGGAAGGTAAGTCCTAACTGAAACTACTTACGGCACCAGCGGCAGCCAGATGGCGCTGGACAAGTCGGCAGTGTGGTAGACCGACTGCGTGGCCTTCACATAGTCTTCCGGCCTGGCGAAGAAGATATTCGACACGAAGGTCTGCGGGTTGCGATCATACAGCGGGAACCAGCTCGACTGGATCTGCACCATGATGCGATGGCCGGGCAGAAAGATGTGATTGGCAGTGGGCAGGACGAAGCGGTAGCGCTCAGCCCTGTTCGCCGGAATGGCCGATGGATGCTCGAAGCTCTCGCGGTAACGGCCGCGGAAGATGTCCATCGAAATCGGGAGCTGGTAACCGCCCATCTCTGCCTGGTTGGGAGTCTCGTCCGGGAAGACATCGATCAGCTTGACCACCCAATCGGCATCCGTACCGCTGGTGGCGGCATAGAGATCCGCCACCGGAGCGCCGGAAATGCGGACGGGAGCGGTGAGCGCAGGCGTCTGGTAGACAAGAACGTCGGGCCGGTCGGCTACCGAGCGCTGGTCCGTCACCAACCACTGCTGCCAGCGCAGCGAATCCCGAAAAGTCACCGGGCGGGGAACATACGCGACGGGCTTGGCGGGATCGGAAACGTAGCTATCGGCAGCGGTGCCGGCCGGCGGCTTATCGAATCCCAGGCCGAAACCGGATTCGAGATACAGCGGCTTCATGGGCGCGGAGCAACCGCTGTCGCAAGCGAGCGGCCACTGCTTGAGACGGTCCCAGTGGTTTTCACCGGTGTTGTAGATGAACACCGGGGGAGTATCGGCCTTGGGCGCGCCGGGCTTCAGATACTGGTCGAAAAAGGGCCGGAGCACGTCGCGGCGGAACTGGCGTGCGGTGTCGCCATCCCAGCGAAGCGGTCCCAGGTTATAGGCTTCGTAATTCACCTGGCTGTGGCGCCACGGGCCCATCACCAGGAAATTGTGGTCCGCCTGCCCCGCTTTCTTGAGGGCCAGGTAACAGTGAATCGCACCCCACATATCCTCCTGGTCCCAGAGCCCTTGCAGCCACATGGTGGGAACGGAAGACGGGCGCTCCGCCACCAGCTTATCCAGGGCCTGCCCCTGCCAGAACGCGTCGTAAGCTGGATGCTCCATGACTTTCTGGTTCCAGGGGAGTTGGTCGAGCCCATGCAGATGGGCGAAATCGCCGGCCGAACCAGCGCGGCGGAAAGCATCGTAATCGTCGGCATTGCCGCGCGCGATGTCGTCGCCTTCGCCGGCGTGGATGGTCTGTCTGGTGAAATAGTCGAAGTTGCTCTGGCGGAAGGCGCCATAGTGGAACCAGTCGTCGCCCATCCATCCGTCCACCATCGGGCTCTCGGGGGCGGCGACTTTGAGCGCCGGATGCGGCCCCAGCAACGCCATCACCACCGTGAAGCCCTCGTAGGACGATCCGATCATGCCCACTCGGCCATTGGATTCCGGAATATTCTTGATCAGCCAATCGATGGTGTCGTAGGCGTCGGTGACATGGTCCACCGAGCTCTTGTTCAGGGGTCCGCGCACCGGCCGCGTCATCAGATATTCCCCTTCAGAACCGTATTTGCCGCGCACGTCCTGGAAAACCCGGATGTAGCCGCCGGCCACGAACACGTCATCGCCCTCGGGGAGAATCGCGAGCATATGCGGGCTGGCGGCGCGGCTGGCGCGGCGGGAGGCATTATAGGGAGTGCGCGTGAGAACGATGGGCGCGTTTTTGGCCCCTTTGGGCACGACGATGACGGTGTGGAGGCGGATACCGTCGCGCATGGGGATCATGACGTCGCGCTTTTCATAGTCGTAGCCGGTGGTGGGAGTGCTAAACGACTTCGGGATGTCGCTCGATTGGGACAGCGCCGAGACGCTGAGCAGTGCGCAGGCTGTGGCGGCCCAGACAACCGGCTTCGGGGGAAAAGATCGCATTCTTCGATTCTATCGAACCGTACGGAAGAATCCGGTCTGGTTAGTCGTGCTTGTGGTGGAAGAACCGGTCGTGAATGTCAGGCCAGAATTCCGACATCAGGTTGCCGGTGAGGCCGCCGAACATGCTGGTATTGAGCCGGCCGGCCATCACCTGCCAGCGCACGCTGGCATTCGGATAATAAAGGTTCGATGCGGCAATTCCCATGACCGTGCCGACCACGTTGGCCGCGTTGAACACGGATTTACCCGAATCGTCCCTGCAGACAAAAAGGCGGTTGATCGAATACCAGAGACGTTTGGGGATACTCGCCTGCGGACCCAGGCGGAAATAGCGCGGGTCTTCATGGAGCACCACCGCCACCAGTCCGGCGCTGAAAAAATTCTGGGTGCTCATATCGGCAATCGCGGCGCCGAAGCGTTCGCCCAGCGCGGGGGTTCCCACGCCGTACTTGGGAGTTTGATTTCCCGCCTGTGAAAATCCAGCCCCGATCGCCGCGCTGAACAGGTTGTATGGATCCAGGGTCTCCTTGATTGCCAGATCCCATTTCTGCCGCGCAGTGAGCGGTGGCACCGCCTTGGTGCTGTCGTTCACGGTCTGGTAATCCGGGATCACCCCCATGATGCGCTCGTTATTGAAAACGCTGGAGGGCGGAGCGGCGGGGTGAATCAGTGGCGCCACGGGCGCGTTCGTTTCTGCCGCCGCGGCTTCGGGAGGGGCTTCGCCATCAACCTGGGCCTGGGTTTGGGCGCACATCGCTTGGGCCCAGAACAGGCCGAACACCAGTGCCCCGGCTCCGCAACTACAGGGCCGCAGATATCGAGGTGCACTCACCCATCAGATCAGACGAACGGAGTTGACTCCGGCGTTACGGCTGGCTCCAAAGAGCTAAGCCAGAGAACGGTCCAGGCCGAGAGACTTTGGAAAGCGCTCCGGGTTCCAGCAGAAGAACAGTAAGTCCCCACTACCCACGGGCCCGTTCCGAAAAGGGCGGGCCCGTTCTTCTTTACCGGGGATAGCTCCTCGTTAGCATGCGGTTCCGAAAAGTTGGTCATTCAAGTCGTAAAAGGCTAGGATTCCGGCCCGCCTAGTCTAGGAAGCTCGGAATACCTTCAGAGGAGGCGGACGCGGCGGCCTTCCACCCGGTAACGGCCGGAGAGCACGATGCGGATGGCTTCGGAATAAATGCGGTGTTCTTCGGCGAGGATGCGCGCGGAAAGAGCGGCGACGTCGTCATCGTCGTGAACGGGCACGGCGGCCTGCAGAATAATCGGCCCGGCGTCGAGTTGCTCATCCACGAAATGCACCGTGCAGCCGCTTATGCGAACGCCGTGTTCCAAGGCCTGACGCTGGGCATCCAGGCCGGGAAAGGCGGGCAGCAGAGACGGATGGATGTTGAGGATGCGGCCGGGGAATTCGCGGATGAAACGGGAGCTGAGCAGGCGCATAAAACCCGCCAGACAGACCAGGTCCACTCGACGCCGGCGCAACTCGTCAATGAGCAGGCCGTCGTAAATTTCGCGGTCGGCGCCGCGCGAAGGAATTGAGGCCGCTTCCAAGCCCCGGCGGCGCGCGGCCTCCAGGCCGGCCGCGGATGGCCGGCTTGAAATCACGACAGCGATTTCGGCCGCTATGGAGCCGGCTGCGACGTTGTCGGCGATCGCCTCGAAATTCGAGCCGCGCCCGGAAATCAGGATGCCGAGGCGGTTCACCGGTACTCCAGGCGCGGGCGCCCGCGCTTCTGCGCGATCACTTCTCC
This sequence comes from Bryobacteraceae bacterium, assembly GCA_035508655.1. Lineage (GTDB taxonomy): Bacteria > Acidobacteriota > Terriglobia > Bryobacterales > Bryobacteraceae > DATGMB01. Next base: position 31,099 of record DATJMP010000225.1, on the reverse strand, counting down.
GATACGGAACGGCTTCTCGCCCAGGCTGGCGAGCAGGCTTTCGGCACGGCCGGCGGCGCGCGCCGGCACGGCGAAGATCATTCCCACGCCGAGATTGAAGGTGCGGCGATAATCGTCTTCAGGAAGATTGCCGATATGTCTCAGCACTTCGAACAAGGGCGGAATACGCCACGAAGAAGTGTCAATGGCGGCGGCCAGACCGGCAGGCAGCATGCGCGGCGTGTTATCGGTAATCCCGCCGCCGGTGATATGTGCGGCGCCGCGCACCAGTCCGGCATCGAGCAGCGCGCGCAGGGGCGTGAGATAACTGCGGTGCACCGCTAGCAAAGCGTCGCCCACCGGTGCCCCCACTTCCGGCAGGAGGGTCTTGGGACCGTAGCCTGCCACGTCCAGGAGCAGCTTGCGGGCAAGCGAATAGCCGTTGGTGTGGAGGCCGGTAGAGGGTAACGCCAGAAGCGCGTCGCCGGCGCGGATTTTGGCTCCGGTGAGCAGGCTCTTGCGCTCCGCAGCGCCCACGATGAAACCGGCGAGGTCGTACTCTCCGTCCGCGTACAGGCCGGGCATTTCAGCCGTCTCGCCACCGATCAGGGCGCAGCCGTTGGCGCGGCAGCCGCGCGCGATGCCGCTCACCACCGCCGCGGCAACGTCGGGATCCAGTTTGCCGACGGCGAAATAATCGAGGAAGAAGAGAGGCGCCGCACCTTGCACGGCAATATCGTTGACGCAATGGTTGACCAGATCCTCGCCTACGGTGTCGTGGCGGCCGGTGAGAAATGCGATCTTCAGCTTGGTGCCGACACCGTCCGCGGAACTCACCAGAACCGGCCGGCGCAATCCCGAGATCTGATAGAGCGCGCCGAATGATCCTATGTCACCGAGGACGCCCGCCGTGAAGGTACGGCGTGCCAGTTTCTTGATGGAGGAGACGGCACGGTCGGCCGCATCGATATCCACTCCCGCGTCGCGGTAGCGGAGCTGCGATTTTGAAGGCAAATTTCAGTATATTTCACAGCCGGGAGGCAAGGGCTCTCCAAGCGAACCACTCACACGACGATCTTCGGCCGGATGACGGTGACGCCGAGCGGCCTCATGGCGTCCGAGAGGCGGCGAAACATCCCGTCGTCTTCGTAAGTGCCCACAATCGCCCCGCCCGAGCCGGCGAAATTAGCCGTGGCTCCGGCAGCGCGAGCCGTGCGGATCATCTCGAGGTTACCGCGATCGATCTGGTAAATCCGCGACCGGAGGTCGAAGTTGGCGTCGATGAGTTCGCCGAAGCGGGAATAGTCTCGGCTCAGAAGACAGTCGCGTCCTTCTTCCGCATAGGCGGCCCAGTCGCGCATCGCAGCCAACACGTCAGGATCGCCGCGTCGCCAGCGCTCGCGCAGATTGTTATGAAACACCTCGGTGCCTTCGCTAAGCGAAGTTCGGGCGGCGACATAGATGTTAGGCAGGAGTCCCGGATCGAGCTGCTCATATTCGCCGTAGCCGCGTTTCTCCATCAGCTCGCGCGCGAAGTCCATATAGACCAGTCCGTGATAGGCTTGGATCACGCGATCCTGAAGCCCGGCGGGAACTCCGAGCTCGCGAGTTTCCGTCTCCAATACCAGATTGGCCTGCACCGGGAGCGGAATTTCAACCTTGTAGTAGCGGGTCAGAGCGCGCAGCGACGCAGTAATGATAGCGCTCGATCCACCCAGGCCCAGCCGCTGCGGAATGGTGGATTCATATTCCAGAGTGAAGTTGCGATCCGGCAATTCGATGGCCTGCTCACGGCAGTAATCGAGAAACCGAACGATCAGGGCCTGAATGATGCGAATGCCGCCGTAGTAACCGCGCCACCGCGTGGTGCGGTACAGATCGTCCAGGTTCTCAAACACCGGTAAATCTGCCTTGGACGGCCGGATTTCCAACCGGCCGCTGGGATACAGCAGGACGCGCGCCCGCCAGTTGGACATGGCGAATGATATGGTCTTACCAAAGTAACCGTCGCTGGGATTACCTAGCACTCCGGCGCGAGCATATCCGTAGGTCTCAATCATATTCGTTTGCGATCCGAGGAATCGAGCAGGAAGGTGACAGGGCCGTCGTTGATCAGGTGAACCTTCATCATGGCTTGAAATATGCCGGTTTCGACCGGAACAGGGCCGCGGCGGGCGGATTCGACGAAATAATTGTATAACCGTTGCGCTTCTTCCGGCGGCGCGGCGTAGTCGAAGCTCGGCCGGCGCCCGCGGCTGGCGTCTCCGCACAAAGTAAATTGGGAAACAATCAGCAAAGAACCACCGGACTCCTGGATACTTCGGTTCATTTTTCCGCTTTCATCGGAAAAAATCCGCAAATGAAGCAGCTTATTCAGTAGGTAAGCGGCATCTTCATCCGAGTCATTCCGGCAGACACCGAGAAATGCGAGAAGGCCGTGACCGATGGCTCCTACCGTATGTTCATTCACCAAAATACGGGCCTCGGCCACGCGCTGGAGCAGTAATCTCATGTCCGAAACTTAATCAACTCTATTTATCTTGACACAGCTTGTGTTATATTGTGCGCTAGGTGGCTCAATGGCACGAGGCAAAAGCATACAAGACGAAAGCACCTTACAGATGGCCCTGGTCGGGTACCAGATTGAGAGAGAAAAGATCGAGACGCGCATCCGTGAACTGCAAGCGCAGCTCAAGGGAAAGCGCGGAGGTTCCGCGTCGTCCCAAGGGGCTGCCCGGGCTCCGCGGGCGCGCCGTCAGCTGAGCGCGGCCGCGCGGGCGCGCATCGCGGCGGCGCAGAAGAAGCGGTGGGCGGAACACCGCAAACGTCAGGCCCAGGCCGCCAGGGCGCTCAAGGCTCAGGCAGCAAGTTAGCCGCAGTTAGCCTGGCCGGCTTCGTCCGAAGCCGAGTCAGGCGGTGCTCTTCCGACTGGATAAGTACGACGGTATTTCCCACTTGAAATAACGCGCGACATCTGCCGGGGAAGCTTGGGCACGAACCAATTCCTTCTTGGAACACGACGGCGTGCGGCCTCGTGCGTGGAAGGCCGTTCGTGTATTGTCAGGTGCCGGGAGCGTGGAGCGCAGGCGATCCGCTATCGCCCTTCGGGATTGGAGCTGAAATGATCGTGGGAACCGGGGTGGACCTGGCCGAGGTGCCGCGCATCGAGGATTGCATCCGACGATTCGGCCGCCGATTTATCGAGCGGATTTATACCAAGGGCGAAATCGCCTATGTGGAGCGTAAAGCGAACCGCTTCGAGCGATACGCCGCGCGCTTTGCCGCCAAGGAAGCCGGCATGAAAGCCATTGGGACGGGCTGGCGGCGTGGTGTGAAATGGCAGGATTTCGAGGTGGCCAATCTGCCTTCCGGCAAGCCGACGCTGACGTTTCACGGAGTCGCGGCGGAAGTGGCACGCGGGTTAGGTGTGCGGAGCGTTTCGTTATCGCTCACGCACACTAAAGAGTACGGCATGGCCCACGTGATTTTGGAAACCTAGCCGTCTATTCCGGCGCGAAGCGAGTAAGCAGCCTGCCATTATCGGCGCGTGCGGCCGAACTAACGCGAGAGTCTGGCCTCGCGACCTGAATCCAGACGTCCAAAGCGTTTAAATCGATATTTGATTGCGGTTGGTTAGCCTTCCGCAGTCGGCTTCGGTGGACCGGCCGCGGAAGATTGATAGCCAGGCGCTGAGAGTTGGTACGTCTCCAGGCGCTTGGCTTCGCCCCAGGTGTAAATCATGCGGTGAATCACCGTGATATTGGAAAGCACCGCAATGACCCACAGCACCTGTGCCATGCGGTTGAACAGCGCGCCAATGATGATCAGCACGACACGCTCCGGCCGCTCTAGGAAGCCTACTTTGCATTTTGGAATGGAATTTTCGGCCCGGGCGCGCGTGTAACTGACCATCACGGAACCAGTCATGACGATAGCGGTCAGCACGATATAGAAGAACCGGTTAATCGAAGCGTAATAGACCAACAGGCCCATGAAGAGGGCGAGATCGGAATATCGATCGAGAACGGAATCGAAGAAGCCGCCGAAGCGAGTGACGCGGTCGGTGGCCCGAGCTACCCGTCCGTCCACCATGTCGAACAGCCCGGCGCCAATGACCACCAGACCGGCAGCGGTGAACTTGCCCCGCGCCAACAGCCACGCGGCCACGATGTTAATGACCAGCCCCAAAAATGTGAGCACGTTGGGGTGAATGCGGGAAAGTGCCAGCCACCGCACAATCCGGTCAATGATCCAGCCGCAGGTAATCCCGATGAGGCGGGTATAAGTCATAAATTATACAGCTTCTTCATTGGAGGCCTCATGGATGGTAGTGAGCTTGAGAATCTCAAGTTCCTTGAGACCGCCGGGACTCTGGACACGGGCCACGTCTCCCGCTTCCTTGCCGAGCAGGGCACGGCCGATCGGCGACGTGGTTGAAATCTTGCCGTTCGCCGCGTCGGCCTCCTCGCTGGTGACCAGCCGGTAGGTGACTTCTTCGTTACGCTTGGTATCCAGCACCACCACCGTGGAGCCGAGGCCCACCTTGCCATGGGGAATTTTGGAGAAATCGATCAGCGACATCTCCGAGAGGCGCTTCTTGAGCTGGTTCAGCCTGGCGTTGACAAAACCCTGGCGATCCTTGGCCGCATGATACTCCGCGTTTTCGCTGAGATCGCCGTGAGCACGGGCCTTGAGGATTTCCTTAGGCAGTTCGACGTGCAGCTCATATTCGAGAGCCGCAATTTCGTCCTGCAGTTTTTTCTTGATATCGGTCATCGAACGGGAGAAAGCACCCCCGTCACATTATAGCCCTGCCCAGCAGCAATTTTCGATTGTTCGCCCACAGCCGCGTGGATCGGGTATCGATCCTAAGAAGCCGGCGCACCTTGGCGCAGGATTTCGTCCGCCACATCCGTGACAGCCCGCATCTCGCGCACATCGTGGACGCGGACGAGATGGGCGCCAGCGAGGACGCACGCGGCCACGGCGGCAGCGGTGGCGAAACGGGTCTCGGCGGGATCCTGATGCGCCAGAAAGTGTTTGCGCGAAGGACCGGCCAGAATGGGAAGATCCAGGGCGGAGAGTTCGGCCAGCCGTGCCATGATGAGGGTATTCTGCTCCTTGCGCTTGCCGAAGCCGAGACCGGGATCAATCACCATGCGATTGCGGTCGATGCCCACCCGCCGCGCCCGGCTCACCGCCGCGTCCAGGTCGCGCGCAATAGTGGCGATGGGATCCGGCATGGGCGCCAATTTTGCCCATGTCTCCGGCCGGCCGCGCATGTGATTCAGCACCAGGCCGGCATCGAAATTGGAGATCATCCGTGCCAATTGCGGTTCCCAGGTCAGACCGGAAGGATCGTTGATAATTTCCACGCCCAGATCAAGTGCGCGCTCGGCGACTTCCGCCTTGTAGGTATCCACCGAAATGGGCACACCAAGCTGGCCCTTGAGCCGCTTCAGCACCGGAATGAGGCGGCGGACCTCCTCGGCGGCGGAGATGCGGGCCGACCCGGGACGCGTCGATTCCGCCCCTATGTCCACGATGTCCGCGCCCTGCTCCTCCAACTCCACAGCGCGGGCGAAGGCCCGGTCGGGCTCGGCATATTTGCCGCCATCGGAGAACGAATCCGGCGTGACGTTGAGCACGCCCATGAGCAGCGTGCGGTCGCCCAGACGCAGTTCGCGCTGCCGCAGTTTCCAGAAGAAGAGTTTGCGCACCCTATTTATTCATACCGCAGACACACGATGGGGTCCAGATTGGCCGCGCGATTGGCGGGATAAAAGCCGAAAAACAGGCCGACACCGGCCGCGATGGCTACGCCCATGATGACCCAGAACGGAGAAATCGTGGCCGGAATGGATGCTACCGCCCGCACCGCAAGCGAGATCAGGCCGCCGATCAGGATCCCCAGAATGCCGCCTATGCTGGAAAGCGTCGTAGCCTCGAGCAGAAACTGCGCCCGGATATCGGATTTGCGCGCGCCGATGGCCTTCCGCAGTCCGATTTCACCCGTGCGCTCCGTGACGGATATCAGCATGATGTTCATGACGCCGATCCCGCCCACCAGCAGACCAATGGAGCCAATGACGCCGGTGAGCAGCGCCAGCGCGCCGGTCACCTGGTTCCAGAGGTGGAGGAAGAAATCGGGATCGGTCACATCGAAATCGTTTTCGGCGTTATGCGGCACGTGGCGGCGCCGGCGGAGGGTGTCCACCGCCTGGCTGCGCACGGCACCCAGATCGGCATCCTCGCGCACAGTGAAGAGCAGGAAGACCTCGCGGATTTCCGGGTAGTTCTTATGGAAATTGGAGAGCGGGATGCAGGCAAAGATATCCACGCCAAAAGCGGAAAGCAGCCCCTCGTCCTTGCGAAACACACCGATGACCTCGTAGAGGCGGCCGTTCAGCCGGACCGTCTTGCCGATGGGATCCGTGTGGGGAAAAAGGGTGTTGGCGATGCCGTCCCCGATCACCACCACGTTGCGGGCGTGCTCCTCATCGTATGGGGAGATGAAGCGGCCCTGCCCCACCTCGAACAGCGGCAGCGCGGCGGCATAATCCGGCTGAGTGCCGCGCAGGATCATGCGGTCCACGCGCTCGCCGCCATACTGAATGGAATCGGGGGGCGTGCCACCGTAATCGATACGCTGCGAGAAGGCCACCGACATGTCCACGCCAGGCACACTCTCCTTGATGTAAGCGGCATCCGGGATTTCCAGATACTTACGCATGCGGATTTTCTGGGGCAGTCGGCCGCCGGTAAAGCCGGCCGGAATACGGGTGACGAAAAACGTGCGCGAGCCGAAGGTGCGGATACGCTGCTCGATGTAGCCGTTGAGGCCGTCGATGATGGCGGCGACGCAGATCACGCTGGTCACGCCGATGACGATGCCGAGGATGGTCAATGCGGAGCGTACCTTGCGCGTGCGGATGGTGTCGAGGGCCACCAGCAGGTTCTCTCTCCACTCGGCGCGTGTCATGTTCACTCCGTCCGCAGCGCCACCACGGGATCCAGGCGCGACGCCTTCACGGCGGGATAGATGCCGAAAAACAGGCCGATGATGGAACTGAGAACCACGCCCGTGATCGCCACCCAGCTTCGCACGGCTGCGGGAAAGGAGGTGAACTCGCGCAATGCCAGCGCGCAGCCGAAGCCGATCAGGACGCCGGCCGTTCCGCCGAGCAGGCACTGCACCACGCTTTCTGTGAGGAACTGGTGCAGGATATCCCCCTGTGTAGCACCCACGGCGCGCCGCACGCCGATCTCCTTGGTCCGCTCCGTAACGCTGACCAGCATGACGTTCATGATGACGATGCCGCCCACCACCGCCGAGATCGAACTGAGCATGACGAAGACCCCGAAAAATGCGGAGCTGATGCTCTGCCAGAGGGAGATGTAACTATCGGGCGTAGCAATGAAGAAATCGTCGTCCTGTCCCGGACGGACGTGGCGGCGGGTTCGCAGGATGCGGCGCGCTTCGTCTTGCGCCAGCGCGAAAACCTGGGCCGAGCCGGCCGCTTTGACCGAAAGCGTCAGGCTGTTGCGCTGGCCGCGCATCTTCAGATACGTACGCAGCGGGATGATGATGAAATTGTCCTGATCCTGGCCCAGCACGGAACCGATTTTTTCAAACGTGCCGATGACGATGAATTCGGAGTTTTCAGCGCGTACCACGCGCCCGATGGGGTCGGCGCCCGGGAAGAACTCCTGGAGAGCGCGATCTCCAATGAGACAGACATTGGCCGCGTGCCGGTCCTCCACGTCGGTAAAATAGCGGCCGAGTGCAAGTGTGCGCGTGTCAATGCCGGCCATGCTGGGCGTGTAGCCGATGAGGTTGGCGTCTTCCAACTGGCGGTTGCCGTAGCGCAAGGTGGTGGCGCTCGAAAGCGACCCGCCGGTGGACTGGCAGTGGGCGCAGCCGCCCGCGAGGGCTTCCAGGTCGTCCGGATAGAAGTAGCGGTTGCGCTGGGCCTTGGCCACTGCCGCAAAATCCACCACCGCGAAGGGCAGGCGGCCGATGCGGAACACGTTCGTGCCCAGGTTGGCGATCTTCTGTTCCACGTAGACGTTCGCGCCCTGCACCAGGGTCATGACGGTGATGAGGGTGCAGACACCCATCGTGAGCCCAAGGATGGTCAGCGACGCACGCAGTTTGTGCGCGCGAATGGAATCAAGCGCCAGGGCGAAATTGTCCGCGGAGCGGAGCATGGCGGTGGAGAGATTAGTGTCGCACAATGAGCAGAAAAACGAGCTTCAGGCGAAAGTTCAGGTATCGTGTCTAAACCGTTTTCATTATTTTCAATAACTTGCCAAAAGCATTTCAGACACGATGTCTGAGCCCGCCTGTTAGGACCGCGTCACCCTGCGCCAGTTTTTGCCTACCTGCACGGTGAACTCTGCCGGCGGGGATGGGAGTGCCAAGTCCTTCACTTTTTCACCATCGATCTCCACTGCACCGGCTTTGATCTTGCGGACGGCGTCACTCACGGATTCCGCCAGGCCCACTTTGGCGAGCAATTTATCCACCCGGATACCACCGTCCTTCGTGACGCCTTCTGGCAGCGCCACCACCGGCATGGCCTCAGGCACTTCCTTTTGGCGCACTACACGGTTAAAAACTTCGGCAGCGTGATCGGCCTCCGCGGCGGAGTGGAAATCGGCGGCGATCCGCTTGGCCAGGGCAACCTTCGCATCCATGGGATGCATGCTCTGGCGGAGGCCAAGGATCTCGGCTTCGCTCAAATCCGTGAGCAGCAGGTAGTAGCGCCACATCAGGTTGTCACTGATCTGCATTACCTTGCGGAACATCACCTCGGCCGGTTCGGCGATGCCGATGTAGTTGCCCAGCGACTTCGACATCTTGTTGACGCCGTCGATGCCTTCCAGCAGCGGCGTGGTCGCGACGATCTGCGGCGGCTGCCCGTAATCCCTTTGAATTTCACGGCCCACCAGCAGGTTGAAAATCTGATCGGTGCCGCCCATTTCCACGTCGCAGCCCAAGGCCACGGAATCGTAGGCTTGCGCCAGGGGATAGAGGAACTCGTGGATCGAGATCGGCACCCCCTCCTTGTATCTCTTGGCGAAATAGTCCCGCTCCAGGAACCTGGCCACGGTGTACTTGGAGCAGAGGCGGACGATGTCCTCGAAAGTGAGCTTTTCCAGCCACTCGCTGTTGAAACGGACTTCTGTCTTGGCGGGGTCGAGAATCTTGAAAACCTGCGATTTGTACGTCTCGGCGTTGCGCTGGATGTCCTCGCGCGTCATAGGCGGACGAGTGATGTTGCGGCCGGTGGGATCTCCGATGAGGCCGGTCATGTCGCCGATGAGGAAGATCACGCGATGGCCGAGATCCTGGAAATGCTTCATCTTGCGCAGCAGAACGGTGTGACCGAGGTGGAGATCCGGCGCGGTCGGATCGAAGCCGGCCTTCACGCGCAGCGGGCGGTTCTCCTTTGCGGCCTGGACCAGCCGCTCGCGAAGGTCTTCTTCGCGGATGATCTCCGCCATGCCTTTGCGGAGGTAGGCTAATTGTTCATCAAGTGTCATGGAAAGAAGCTGTCAGCTTTCAGCTCGTGCGCGTAAGGGCTCACGTCTATGCACGGATGGCCGGTTACCAAAACAACGGGCGGTTCCAAGCAGTCCGAAAACAAGCTGATAGCTGACGGCTGAAAGCTGATAGCTACATCTTATACCGGCCGAGATCCTCGTCGTTCAGGCCTTCCAGCCAGCGGCGGAGTTCCTCGTTGTTGACTTTATCGGAAACCGAGGAGGCCACCTTGGAGGATTTTAGAACCGTCTCCTCCACGTAGATCGGGCAGTCGAGGCGGAGCGCGAGGGCCAGGGCGTCGCTGGGCCGGGAATCCACGCTAATCAGGTCACCATCGCGGTCGAGCCAGATAACGGCGTAGAAGGTGTCGTCTTTAAGCTCGCTCACCACCACCTTGCGCATGGAGGTATTCAATCCGAGGAGCAGGCTCTTGATCAGATCGTGGGTCATCGGGCGAGGTGTCGCGACCTTTTCGATTTCCAGGGCGATGGCGTTGGCCTCATAGACCCCGACCCAAATGGGGAGCACGGTGTTGCCATTCACATCCTTGAGAATGACAATGGGCATATTCGTCACGGGATCCATCATGAGCCCGCGAATTTTCATTTCAACTTCCATTCCGCCCTCCACCAACCTTAATTAGACCACAGTCAACGCCTCACCCACCAATGAGTTGGGGCCTGATCGCGTGACCCGAACCGGCATGTACCGGCCTATCAGCGAATCGCCGTTGGCGGCAGGGTGAGTGAAGTTCAGAGTGCGGTTGTCGGAGGTGCGGCCGATCCATTGGCCGAGTGCCTGGTTGCGGCCTTCCACCAGGACTTCGCGCATCGCGCCGATCAGTTCCGCGTTGCGTCGGATCTGGATGGCCCGCTGCTTCTCCTGAAGAATGGCCAGGCGCCGCTGCTTTTCCTCTTCGGCCACCCGGTCGCCCAGCTCCAGGGCGGCGGTGTTGGGCCGGGGCGAATATTTGAAACTGAACAGCGAGTCGTAGTGAACCTGGTCCAGGAGGTCGAGCGTCTGCTCGAAATCCTGCTCGGTCTCGCCAGGGAACCCCACGATGATGTCCGTGGTAAGGGAATACGGCCGCTTCGCCGATTTCAGCCATTCCACCCGCTGCATGTAGTCGTCGCGGGTATAGAGGCGGTCCATGGCGGCCAGGATACGGCTGGAGCCCGACTGCACGGGGAGGTGGACGTGGTCGCAGAGTACCGGGTTGGCGTCCATGGCGTCCACAATCGGCTTGACGAAATCGCGCGGGTGGGAAGTGGTGTAGCGGACGCGGCGCAGACCGGAAATTTCAGCTACCCGCGCCAGCAGCTCGGCGAAATCCCAGCCGGCCGGCGAGGGATCCCGGTAGCTGTTGACGTTCTGCCCGAGCAACTGGATCTCGGTGAACCCCTGCGCCGCCAGCGTCCGAGCCTCCGCCATCACGCTTTCGCTGGTGCGGCTGCGCTCCGGGCCGCGGGTGAAGGGAACCACGCAATAGGCGCAGGATTTGTCGCAGCCTTCGATGATGGTGATGTATGCGCGGTGGGGGTTGTCGCGGCGGGTAAATGGGGTGTCGAATGTGTCTTCAGTGTCCAGGCTCAGACCGGTGACATGCCGGTCGCCGGCTTCCAGTTGCACCAGCATTTCGCCGAATTTCGGATAGCTGGCGGAACCACACACCAGGCTCACGTGCGGGGCCCGGTCGAAAATCTTCTCGCCCTCCTGCTGCGCCACGCAGCCCAGCACTCCGAAAATCTTGCCGTTTCCGGACCGCTTGAAATTCTGCAGGCGGCTGAATACCTTCTGCTCCGCCTTGTCACGGATGCTGCACGTGTTGTACAGCACCAGACCGGCCTCTTCCGGCGTCCCCACCTGCGTGTAACCCTGTGCCAGCAGAGTGCCGATGACCTTTTCGGAGTCATGCACGTTCATCTGGCAGCCGAACGTCTCGATGTAGAAGGTTTTCCCAGCCACGGTAGTTCTATCTTAGCGTGCTGCGCACGTGGGATCAGGGGTCGGGGCGATGGGAAGCTGGAGCACGATGGGCGTTTCCCGCGCGGCCCGGCGGGGGTCTGGCTCCGATCGGGACCGCGCGTCCAACTTCATGCGCGAGGGTCCCTTCAACCCCTGATCCCCGATCCCCGGCCCCTGTCCTCTGATACACTGGAACCGTGAAGTTCTACTGCCGCGGCGCGGGTCCGGAGCAGTTGGCGCAGCGCGGATCCCAGGCCTCCGGGGAGGCGCCCGCCGCCGGGTAAGCTCAGTTCGCATGTCTGAAGCGCTCATCGGGCACGCGCGTTTTCTGTGGGCCATGGAGTTTACCAAGGCCGAAGATGTCACCATAGCGCTGGTCGTGGTGCTGGCGGTTCTGGTCGGTATCATGGCATACCGCGCCTGGCAGTCGGCACGTATCCCTCCGGAGGAACGCGAGCGGCAAAGGCGCGAAGTGCTGGTCTCATCCGGCAAAATGGGGGATGCCACCCTCACCGAAGTGCAGGAAGGGATGCTCTACTACGCCTATGTCGTACGGGGCGTGGAGTACACGGCCTCGCAGGACGTCTCGCTGTTGAAGGAGCAAGTCCCCGCGGACCTTTCGGCTCTGGTGGCGGTTTCGGTCCGCTACGATTCCCGCAACCCGGCCAACTCCATCGTGGTAGCGGAAAACTGGAGCGGGTTGCGGCTGGGCGAGCAGAAAAAGCTCGGCTGAAGCTTCAGGCCTTTTCCGCCTGCTCGGCGGCGCGGTGGCGCACGTCGATTCCCTTGATCAGGAACACCACGTCTTCCGCAATATTGGTGGCATGGTCGCCGATCCGTTCCAGATTCCGGGCCACGAAGATCAGGCCCACGGCGGCGGTCACCGTACCGGGATCGCGTTGCATGGTCTCGACCAGCTCCGTATAGACGTGATCGCGGAGGCGATCCACCTCATCGTCGGATACCAGCACGGAGCGCGCCAGGTCGGCATCGCCGCGGACAAAGGCCTCCAGGCATTTAAGCAGCATGGACTGGACGAGCGAGGCCATCTTGGGGATGTCCGTCAGCGGCCGCACCAGCGGATGGTGCATGAGGGAGAGCGAGCGCTCGGCGATGTGATTGGCCAGGTCTCCGATCCGCTCCAGATCGGTGTTGATCTTCAGAGCGGCGGTAAGGAAGCGCAGGTCGCGGGCTACCGGCTGGCGCAGCGCCAGCAGGCGCGTCACCAGGCCGTCGATCTCCATTTCCATGCGGTTGATCTGCGGCTCGTCGCGAATCACCTGCAGGGCCAGTTCCCTGTCCTGCTCCACTAGCGAGCGCACGGCGCGATTGATGGCCGACTCCACAAAACCGGCCATCTCGAGCAGCCGATGGTTCAATTCTTCCAGCTCCACGCTGAATTGGCGCATTCATTCCCCCCTCTTTATCCGAACCGCCCCGTCACGTAATCTTCGGTTTCCTTCTGCGCAGGGTTCTGAAAAATGGTGTTGGTGGAATCGAACTCGATGAGCTTCCCCAGCAGGAAGAAACCGGTGTAATCGGAAACCCGGGCCGCCTGTTGCATGTTGTGCGTCACGATCACGATGGTGGTTTCCGATTTTAGCTCGAAGAGCAGATCCTCGATCTTGGCCGTGGCGATGGGATCGAGCGCGGAGCACGGCTCATCCAGCAGAAGGACTTCCGGATCCACCGCCAGTGCGCGGGCGATGCATAGCCGCTGCTGCTGGCCGCCGGAAAGACCGAACGCCGACTGGTGCAGTTTGTCCTTCACCTCGTCCCAAAGGGCGGCCTTATGCAGGCTTCGCTCCACAACTTCCCGCACGCCCTGTCTGCCCCCCCTGAACCCGTTGACGTGCAGACCGTAGGCCACGTTTTCAAAAATCGATTTGGGAAACGGGTTGGAGCGCTGGAACACCATTCCCACTTTGAGCCGGACCGCGGTTACTTCCTCTTCCAATATGTCGCTGCCGTCCAGGAAGATCCTGCCCTCCAGACGAGTGCCGCGCACCGTTTCGTGCATGCGGTTGAGGGTGCGGAGGAACGTGGATTTTCCGCAGCCGGAGGGGCCGATAAGGGCCGTGATGCGCTTTTCCCTCATGTCCAGGCTGATACCGTGAAGCGCCTTAAAACTGCCGTAGTAGAAACTCACACCCTGGGCCGATAGTTTGGGCACGTTGGCTTTGGCCGTGCCGCCCGTGGAAGGTGGTTCGGTCTTGGGAGGTTGCAGCTTAGCCTCTTGGGACATAGATTCCTTTCGATAATGCTACCCGCGCAAGAACATTGATCAGCAAAACCAGGGTGAGCAGGATAAAGCCCGCTGCCCACGCCTGGCGATGCCAGTCCTCGTAAGGAGAGATGGCGTATGTGTAAATCATCACGGGCAGCGTGGCGCTCGGCTGGTTCCAGCCCGGACTCCAGAACTGGTTTCCCAATGCGGTGAACAGCAGGGGCGCGGTTTCACCGGCCACGCGAGCGATATCGAGCATGGTACCGGAGATGATGCCGCGCATGGCCGCCGGTATCACCACCGTCACAATCGCCTTCCACTTCGGCGCGCCCACGGCCAGTGCCGCCTCGCGCAGCGAGACGGGCACGGCGAGCAGAAACTCCTCCGTGCTGCGCACCGAGATCGGAATCATCATGATCCCCAGGGCCACTCCGCCGGCGAAGGTGGAGAAGTGCTTCATGGGGTGAACAACCAGGCCATAGACCACGATACCGATGACGATGGAGGGCACCCCGTTCAGCAGGTCCGTAGTGTAGCGGATGACAAACGCAACGGACTTCCGGCTGTACTCGGACAGGTAAACCCCGCCCAGGAAGCCGATGGGGATGCCGATACAGGTCGCCAGCAACAGCACTTTGGCGCTTCCCACAATGGCATTGGCCATGCCGCCTCCGACCTCTCCCACCGGCACGGGTAGCTTGGTGAAAAACGATAGATTGAGGGATTTGCCGCCGTTATAGACCAGGTAGCCCAGGATGAAAAAGAGAATTCCCACCGAAACCGCCGCGCAGATGCCCGTGAGCGTAAACATGAGGTAGTTGACGATCTTCTTCTGGAGATACGACGGCTTCACGCGTGGCCTCCCTTGGTGGTGCTGAGAATCAGAATGCGCGCCAGACCGTTAAGGACGAAGGTAACGCCGAACAGAACCAGGCCCAGCTCGATGAGCGCGCTCAGGTAAAGGTCGCCGGTGGCTTCAGTGAACTGGTTGGCGATGGCGGCAGCGATGGAATAGCCGGGTGCGAGCAACGAAGCTTTGATCTGCGGCGTGTTGCCAATGACCATCGTAACCGCCATCGTCTCGCCCAGGGCGCGCGCCAAAGCCAGGAAAATCGAACCCATGATGCCGGTAGAAGCATTCGGGATCACCACGCGCCAGACCGTCTGCCACTGGCTCGCGCCGAGCGCCAGCGAGGCTTCCCGCTGATCCCGGGCCACCGCCAGTAGAACCTCGCGCGATACCGAGATAATAAAAGGCACGATCATCACCGAAAGCACGATGCCGGCCGAGAAGACGCTCACGCCATAGAACGGACCCTGGAAAATCGGCAACGCACCAAAAGCCGTTTTCAGGACCGGCACCACGGATTGCTCGAGGATCGGCACCAGGACAAAAATCCCAATCAGGCCGTAAATCACGCTGGGCACCGCTGCCAGCAACTCAATGAGAAATGTCAGAGCATTGGAAATTTTGGGAGTGGCCAACTCCGCCAGAAAAACGGCAGAGCCCAGCCCGAGCGGGATCGCGATCAGCAAGGCCAGGATGGAAGTAACAACCGTGCCGTAAATAAACGGTAGGGCTCCGAAATCGCCGGCAACTGGATCCCAGGTGGAACTGGTCAGAAATCCCCAGCCGAATTTGGCACGTGAGAGCGCCGATTGAGAGAACAGCACGTAGACGATCAGAGCGGTGATAAGAAGCATCGCCGCCGCAGCCGTTAAGGTAATGGTGTAGGCCAGTTCTTCGCCCGCCCGCAGGCGCCGCCAAAAAGACAGTGCCCTGCCTTTCGGCAGGGCACTTTCTCGGGATACTGGAATACTCGACATGAGCCCCTATTGGACTTTCGAGATTGCCTTCTCCTCCATCGAAACAACCGGCTTGGGCAGCGGAGCGTAAGCCAACGCTTCCGTCATCTGCTGGCCTGGGCCGAGCATCCAGTGCAGGAAATCGACCACGGCTTTTCGCTTGGCCGGGTCCTGAATCTTGGCCGGCACCAGCAGCCAGGTGAAGGTGGAAATCGGATAGGCGTTCTTGCCGGGCGCGTTGGTGATGGAAACACGAAAGTCGGCTGGCATATGAGCCGCCGCTCCCGCAGCGGCGTCCGTAACGCTGGCCAGATCAGGCTTCACAAAAGCCCCCGCTGCATTGCGCACCTTGCCGTACGGCAGGTGGTTCTGCAGGGCGTAAATGAGCTCGACGTAGCCGATGGTGTTGGCCGTCTGCTTGAGTTGACCGGCCACGCCTTCATTGCCGCGAGCGCCCAACCCAACCGGCCAGTTGACCGCCGTCGCCGTTCCGACCTTGCTCTTCCACTCGGGGCTCACTTTCGAAAGGTAATCGCTCCAGCAATAGGTGGTGCCGCTCGATTCGGCACGGTGCAGCACGACGATGTCGTTGGCCGGCAGCTTCACACTCGAATTCGCCTTGGCGATCTCGGGATCGTTCCATTTCGTAATCTTGCCCAGATAAATACCTGCCAGTGCCTCCGGGGTGAAGTTGAGTTCGGCGGAAACGCCGGGAATATTGTAGCTGGGAACTGCCGCCCCCAACACCGTGGGGAAGTGCAGCACTTCCGAACCGCGCTTCGCTTTGAATTCGGCCAGTTGCTGGTCGGTCATCGGACCGTCGCTGGCGCCGAAATCGACGGTGCCCTCCGTCACCTGGCGGATGCCGCCGCCGGAGCCGATCGACTGGTAATTGATCTCGACGTCGGGGTGCAGCTTGTGGTACTCGTTAAACCATTTTGAGTAGATCGGATACGGGAAGGTTGCCCCCGCTCCGGTCAGCGTCAATGCGGCCGCGACCGCTCCGGTTAATACCGAAATGCCGGCGGCCAGGGCCAGAGCACGAATTCTCATCTGCTTTCTCCTTTTATGTGTACCGTCCACGAGTGCCGTGGGGTGTTACAAACCAGTTACAAAACGATGAATTTTGGGACCGAAAAAGGACTAAATGGGGGCACTGTCCGGCGGCGCGCCACACGGTGCGCCGCCGGGTTGTAACAACTATTTCTCGACCGGCGGCGCGGCGCCGGGTAGCGTGTAGCGAAGGTCCAGGTAGACCGTGCTGTCGTGCGCGCTCGACGGTTGTCCCGTGGCCCAGTACCACGGGTTGCGGCTCAGGTATTCGTACTGCCCGATGAAGCTTAGCGCGCCATACCGCGGGTCCTTCCAGAAGGTCTGGGTGATCCCGAACGTCGCTTCCTGCACGTCCCGATTCTGCGAGTTCGGCGAGCCCGGAAAGCCCCACCCAACCAGCTTCCCGTTGGTGTCCACGGCCGTGTTCTTCTGGATGAAGGCGGCGCCGTAGTACGCCCAGAGCAGCGAGTTCGGCCTCACCTGCGCCTCGAAGCCCTCCAGCAGAGCGGTACTGTGGACAGGGCTCAGGCTGCCGTCGGCGCGCACGATCACGTCCGGCGCGTTGCCGAAAATGTAGCGTCCGCCGCCGTCGCTGACGAAGTTGTTCGAGAACAGGCGGAAATGCTTGATCGGCTCGAAGCTGAAGTTGAGCGATCCGCCGCCGCCGGTCGCGCTGTATGGCTGTAGCGTGTTCGGATTCACCACCTTGAAATTCCGCTCGATCCCCGCCACCTCCACGTGCACCCGGGAATTCGGGTCGAACGCGATCTTGCCGATGATATCCGGAGCCACGTTGGGCGTGCTCAGGACGCCGGCCGTGCCATTATCCAACTGCGTTCCGCCGATGGCGCTCAACGCCGCCGGCAGCACGATCTGCCCGCCGCCGCCGTAGCCGCCCATGTACTGGTTCGGGTTCTCGAACGAGATGCCCATCGCGACAGTCTTGCTCGGATGATAGAGGAACCGCGCCCCCGTCTGCCGGGTCCACGTAAAGCCGATGACGTAATTCACGTCAAACACCTGCGTGTAGAACAGGTCGGCAGGTAGCGCGGAAAGGCCGGATCGGTTCGGCGTCAGCAGGCTCCAGCTTTGCCCGGCCAGAATCTCAAACTGGTTCTTCCGCACGTCCACCCAGTACAGCCGGATGCGGGGCACGAAAGAGCCGTTGGTGACGCCGAGGTTGTTGGCCCCGCTGGTTCCAAGAAAGTCGAACTCGTTGTAGCCGATGAAATGCGTGCCCTTCCAGTTGCCGTCGACGCGGAAGCCGAGGCGCGAGTTCTGGATGCTGAATCGGGTTTCACTGAGGTCGTTGGCCAGCGTGTTGCTGAAAGGGATGCTGCCGAAATTGCTTCCGATTCCCGAACCGGCATTCACGTCGCGCCATACGAACGTCGCGTCCACAAATCCAACCGGCATGATCGTGATATTGCCAAGCTGCAACTGCAAGGGGGCGCGCGTAGTATTTTCCTGTGGCGGCGCGGGAGCCGGTGCCGGGCTGGGCGCGGGAGCCGGAGCGGGCGTTGTAGCCGAAGCGTCCGCCGGACCGGCCGGCGCCGGAGTAGTGTTGGCAGGGTCATTGGCGGCGCAGGCAGGGTGGACCACCAGCACCAGCGCGGCGAGGGCCGCACAGTATAAGAGCAATCTTCTAAGTTGCATTCTTGTCCTTCCTTCCTTGGATAAAATTCCGACCGCGCGTTGGCGTCATGTTGGGAAGCACGGAGGGTGGCACACGCCCGACCTTTTTCGGCCTTCGTCGGACGTGCTGATTCCACCGCCGGAACCGAAGCTAAGCGACGAGGATAGAGGAATTATGTGAACGTACGATGACGATTCGATTAAGAAACTCGGGCGGGAGCCGGATAAGCGGGCAGGGTTATCGTGAATTGCGAGCCTGTCCCCAGCTCGCTTTTTACCAGTACGGTTCCATTCATCTGTTGGATCGCGTGCTTGACGATGGAGAGCCCGAGACCGGTTCCTCCCATCTGGCGCGACCGGCCCTTGTCCACGCGGTAGAAGCGCTCGAAGATACGCGATAAGTCCTGGCTAGGAATTCCGATGCCAGTGTCCGAAATCGAGATTTCGACTTTGCCGTCCGCGGTAACAGAAGCCGCGACCCGTACCTCGCCGTTGGCGCGGTTGAATTTCACGGCGTTGTCGATGAGGTTGACCAGGGCCTGCTCCAGCCGAATACGCGGGCCCCATACATACATCTCCGGGATATCCGGAAGCTGCACGGCCACCTGGGCGAGTGCGGCCGCGGGCGCGACCGCCTGGGCGGCGTTGCGCACCACCTCGACCACGGAAATCGGAGCGGCATCGGCGCGCGGCCTGCCATCGTCCAGCTCGGAGAGCGCCAGCAGGTCGGCCGCGATATTGTTCAGCCGAATTCCGTTGGCGAGGATGGTCTCGACGAACTGGCGCCGATTGTCCTCATCGTCGAGTCCGCCATCAAGCAGAGTTTCGGCAAAGCCGCGGATGACGGCCAGCGGCGTGCGGAACTCGTGAGAGACGTTGGCTACAAAATCCCGGCGCATGCGCTCCACGCGCTCGCTGGGGGTGACGTCGTGGAGGATAGCAATCGCGCCCCGCGGAACGCTGCTGGAAAGCGCAGCGACATAGACCTCGAACGAGGGACTTCCCGGCAGCGAAAGATTGAGGCGTCGCTGCACACTCTGGCCGGATTCGATGACCTCTTTCAAAATCTGAAACAGGACTGGCTCGCGTACGCTGCGGATCAGCGGTCCGCCCTCGGCCACGAACGGTTCACCGATGGCGCGGGCAAAGGCGTTGTTGCAGAACGTAACGCGCAGCCGTGAATCTACTGCGATGACGCCTTCGGTCATGCTGGCCAGAATGGCCTCGCGCCGCGCCAGTTCAGTGCGTAGCCGATGGAATAAGTCGTC
The DNA here is from genome assembly GCA_035508655.1 of Bryobacteraceae bacterium. Taxonomy (GTDB): domain Bacteria; phylum Acidobacteriota; class Terriglobia; order Bryobacterales; family Bryobacteraceae; genus DATGMB01. The sequence continues at coordinate 11,616 of DATJMP010000225.1, read as the reverse complement.
GATTTTGGGCGCGAGATTATTGAGCGCCGTACCCAAGCCACCGAGCTCGTCCTCGGTAGGACGAAGCGGAGAGCGGGGCGCGTCCGGATCCAGAATCTGGTCCACGAACGCCCGGGAGCGCCGCACCTGGCGGGCGAAGCCGCGGGAAACGATGAGGGCCACGACGGTACCCGGCAATGTCGCCGCCGTCGCTAGCCACGCCGCCGCGGGATCGAGGGCTGCCACTACGATCGGAGGAAGGACAATCCCCAACAAAAGCGCGAGCGCCTTGCGCGTGATCGAAGTGAGCATCGCGACTCGCCAAATCTTAGCACGGAGCCGCGAACAGGGCGTTTCATTCGGAACGCAATGCGGATGACGGCTCCACGCGCGCGGCCCGGCGGGCGGGGATGTAGCTGGCCGCCAGCGAAACAGTTGCCAAAACCGCGGCCGTAATGGCAAAGCTGGCCGGATCACCCGCGCGCACGCCGAACAACAGGCTGGAAAGCAGGCGCGTGAGCCCGTAGGCAAGGGCGAGTCCGAGCCCAAGGCCGGCGCCGGCGAGTTTCGCGCCTTGCCCCAGCACCATCCGGACTACGTCGGGCTGACCCGCGCCCAAGGCCATGCGGATGCCGATTTCCTGCGAGCGCCGTTCCACGGAGTACGCCATCAGGCCGTAAATGCCGATGGCCGCCAGAAGGAGCGCAATGCCTGCGAACACGCTGAGCAGCACCATGTTGAAATTCTGCCGCGCGACGCTTTGTGAGATGACCTGCTCCATGGTGCGGGGGTGGGCCGGCGTGATCAGGCTGTCGACGGACCGGAACTCGGCTTCTATGGCAGCTCGCAGGCCGGAAGGATCGGCGGCTGTGCGCACGGCCCAGGAGAGCGGCAGCACGGAATTCGCCAACTGCGTCAGGCCTTCCTGCACCTGGCTTTCGGGGACGTACATGACGCCGCTCGAATCGTCGCGCAAGCCCGTCTCGCGGACGTTGCCGACAATACCGACGATCTGCCGCGGCCGGTCGGCGAACTGGGGCCCTATGCCCTTGCCGATCTCCATCACCTGGCCGATCGGATCCTCCTTCGGCCAATACCGCTTCGCCATCTGTGCGTTGATGATTACCACCGGCGTGGAATTGCCGGTATCGGTTTCGGTGAACACCCGGCCGCGCAGCAGCGGGATGCGGAAGACGCGAAAATAGTGCGGCGAAATGGAACGCCACTGCTCATCGCCGTTGTACGGACTCCCCTTGGGGTCGGGCTTGCCGGCGATAGAGAACGGCAGGTCGATCTCGTTGGTGACGGGCAGCGCCACCATCGCCGCCGCCGAATCCACGCCCGGCACGCTCTCCAGCCGGCGCGCCACCTGCGTGGCGAAATTGTCCACTTTAGCGGTAGTGGAGTAAGAGGCGCCGAGGGAGGTTTCGAGAGTCAGAATGTTATGCGGGTCGATGCCGGGGTTGGCATCGCGCAGGCCGGCGAAGGTCCGGATCATCAGCGAAGCACCCACCAGCAGCACCAGGGCCATGGCCACTTCCGCTACTACCAACAGCGAGCGGAGACGATTTTGCGCGCGGCTGGAGCCGGATCGCCCGCCTGCTTCCTTTAGCGTCGACGCCAGTTCTGGATTGGAGGTGTGTAGCGCCGGGAGAAGCCCGAAGAAGACCGCCGTGACCACTGCCAGTGCAAACGTAAACGCCGCCACGCGCCAATCGAGCGCGGGCAGAAAGGCCTGGCCCGAATCGGAATCGGTCAGCCGGGGGATATTGCCCGGCACCAGCAGCAGCAGCGCACGTACGCCCCACGACCCCAGCGCCAGGCCGACCGCGCCTCCGGCCAGCCCTAGCAGCAGGCTTTCGGTAAGCAGTTGCCGCACCATCCGTCCCCGGCTGGCGCCCATGGCGGCGCGCACGGCCAGTTCCTTTTGCCGCGCCGCCGCGCGTGCCAGCAGCAGGTTGGCCACATTGGCACATGCGATCAGCAGCACGAAGGCGACTGCACCCAACAGGATGAGGAGGGGCGTCTTCACTTCGCCTACCATCGCCTCGCGCATCGGCAGCACGCCCACGGTCTCGTTTTTGCCCATCCACTTCGAGTAAAGGGCGCGGAAATGCTCGCCTGCGATTTTCATCGCGGCCCGAGCCTGCGGAAGCGTCACGTCTGGTTTCAACCGCCCGGCAATGGCCAAGTAGTGGCCCTGATTGGAGCTGTGGGGATCCGCCTGCAGCGGTACCCACAAATCGGCCGGAGGATCGGAGGCAAAGTCCTTGGGCATAATGCCGACGATGGTGGTGGGTTTGCCGTCGACCGGAATCGCGCGCCCCAGGGCGCTACGCTCACCGCCCAGCCGCGATTGCCAGAATCCGTAGCTCAAGACGGCGACCGGCGCGCCGCCAGGCAGATCCTCCTGCGGCGTGAACGTGCGGCCCATGGCCGGGCTTACGCCGAAGACCCGGAAGAAACCTTCCGAGACGCGTTCCTCCTTGGCCTGCTCCGGCCGGTCACCCGCCCCGAAGTTGACCCCGGTGGTGCCCTGGCCATACAGCGTCATGGCCTCGAACGCCTGGTTATCGCGCCAGACCATGTACTTGGGAATGGAGCTGGAGAACCCGTAGTCCTTTCCGCCGTAATATCTGCCGACGCGCATCATGCGATCCGGCTGGGGATAGGGAAGCGGCTCGAGCAACACATGGTTGACTACCGTGAAGATCGCCGTATTGGCGCCAATGCCGAGCGCCAGCGCCGCCACCGCAACCGCGGTGAATCCTGGGTTGCCGCGCATCATCCGGATGGCGTAGCGAAGGTCCGCCGCCATGCTTTGCATACAAGCTACAACGAGACTCTCGCGGGAAAAGTTGCAGAGAAGCGAACCCGATACAAGGTCCGGGCCGCCGCTTGGGGCGTATGGCCCAAAAGCTGGTAGGTTAGATACATGACTCCTGAGACGCTGGCCGCGACCAGTCTGCCCGCGGTTCCGCTCACGGTGGAGGGGGCGAGCGTGCTCCACCAGATGATGCGTTTTCGCCGCCCGGCCTGGCGCGCGCTCACAGCGGACACGCGGGCGGAAATCGCGAACGAAGCCGCCCAGGCGTTGGGCCGGATGTCCGGCACGGCCGTTTATTCGCTCATCGGGCACAAGGGCGACCTGCTGTTTCTGCACTTCCGCAAAGACTTCGCCGAATTGAACGAAGCCGAACTCGCCTTGGCTCGCCTGCGGCTGGCAGATTACCTGGAACCGGCCACGTCTTACCTTTCGGTGATCGAACTGGGACTATACGAGTCCACATCGAAGGTGTATTCCGGACTGGCGGCACGCGGCATCGAACCGCATTCGGAGGAATGGAACCGCGCCATCGCGGAGACACTGGAGCGGCAACGGCAGGCCATGGCGCCGCGGTTGTGGCCGGAAATTCCTTCGGCGCGGTATCTGTGCTTCTATCCCATGGACCGCCGCCGCGGCGAAACTGCGAACTGGTACACGGAGCCCATGGCTGAGCGCCAGCGCATGATGCACGAGCATGGCATGGTGGGACGCCGGTATGCGGGCGACGTGCGGCAGATCATCTCCGGATCGATTGGCTTCGACGATTGGGAATGGGGTGTCGATCTGTTCGCCGACGATCCGCTGGTGTTCAAGAAGCTGATTTACGAAATGCGCTTCGACCAGGTGAGCGCCGTGTATGCCCTGTTCGGCTCGTTTTTCATCGGCCTGCGCGTGGAAGGTGCGAAGCTGGCAGAGGTGCTGTAAGAGCAGGGCCGGAAGACTCGAGTTCAGACATTGTGTCTGAACCGTGTTCTTTGTTTTTAATCACTTACGACAAAATCTCAGACAGCGATGTCTGAACTGGCCCGATCTCCCTACCCCACTTTCATCTTCCGCGCGATGAGAAACGCAAGTTCCAGGGCCTGTTCGTAGTTGAGGCGCGGATCGACTTCGGATTCATAGGCGCGGGTCAGGTCGCGCTCGCTCTGGCCGCGCGCCCCGCCGATGCACTCGGTAACGTTTTCGCCGGTCAGCTCGATATGCACGCCGCCGAGCGTCTGTCCGGCGGCGCGATGAATATCGAAGGCCATCTCGATTTCCGCGCTGATGTCCTGGAAATTGCGGGTCTTGACGCCGGCGTGAGTGGTCTGGGTGTTGCCGTGCATCGGATCGCAGATCCAAAGCGGCGCACCGCCTTCCGAGCGCACCATCTCAATGAGGTGCGGCAGTTCGTCCACGATGCGGCAGGCGCCGAAGCGGTGAATCAGCGTGAGGCGGCCGGGCGTGCGTTCCGGGTCGAGCACGTCCAGCCAACGCGCCACCCATTCGCGGCTGGTGCCGGCGCCCACCTTGATCCCGACCGGGTTTTCGATGCCTCGAAGGTATTCGATGTGCGCCCCGGCCGGATCGCTGGTGCGCAGGCCGACCCAAGGGAAATGCGTAGTGAGGTTGAAGTAGCCGGGGCGGCGCGGTACGCGCCGCGTCTGCGCGGATTCGTAGCCGAGATGGAGCGCCTCGTGCGCGGTGAAGAAATCGATTCGGTCGCTGTCGCCGGCGCGCACACCGAGCACGTTTTCCATGAACCGCAAGCCTTCGGAGATGGTTTCGGCCATGCGGTGGTACTCGTCGGCTAGCGGCGAGTGGTCAACCCAGTCCAGATCGAAGTATTCGGGGTGGTGCAGATCGGCGAAACCGCCTTTGACGAGGGAGCGGATAAAGTTCAACTTCATGGCGGCGCGCTCGTAGCCGCGCAGGAGCAGCTCGGGATCGGGAGTGCGAGCCTCGGGGGTGAAGTCGGGGCGGTTGATGATGTCGCCGCGGTAACTGGAGAGCGTAACTCCGTTGCGGGTTTCCTGCCCGGCGGAGCGTGGCTTCGCGTACTGGCCTGCAAAACGGCCGATGCGGATGACGGGCCGCTGCGCGCCTACTACCAGCACCAGACTCATCTGCACCAGCACTTTAACCATGTTGGTGATGCGATTCGGCTGGCAGTCGATGAGCCGTTCGGCGCAGTCGCCGCCCTGCAGCACAAAGCGCTTGCCGGCGGCGGCTTCGGCCAACTGCTGGCGCAAATCCAAAACCTCCCAGCTCGTCACCAGTGGCGGGAGGCGGCTGAGATCGGCCAGGGCGCGCTCCAGGGCGGCCGGGTCCGGATATTCCGGCTGCTGCAGGGCCGGCAGGGCGCGCCATGAATCAGGCGTCCATTCCAGGGGCATGACTCATCACGGTAGCACACGCGTGAAGGCCCGATGCGTGGCTATGGCTCAGGAATAGAGGGCTTCTCCCCCGGTCTGTGAAGTAATCGGAAACTTTGTAACAGCCCGCCTCAGGGCGTACTGGAACCACCGGGAGTAGTAACTCCCTAACTCGCTCTTAGCATTCCCGCCCGCTACAATATTACTTCTCCATGCCTAAGCGCATCGCGATTGTGGAAGACGAAGCCGAGCTTGCTTCCCTGATCGAATACAACCTGCAGAGGAATGGTTACCAGACGCTGATCCTGCGCGGCTCCGGCGATACGTTGAAATCGCTCGAGCAGTACAGGCCCGACCTGATCGTATTGGACGTCATGCTGCCGGAAATCGACGGCTTCGAAATCTGCCGGGAAGTGCGGCGCTCTTCCGTGCTGGCGCGGACGCCGGTCGTGTTCCTCACCGCTCGCTCGGACGAAGTGGACCGCGTGCTCGGGCTGGAAATCGGCGGTGACGATTACATGACCAAGCCGTTCAGCCCGCGCGAGTTGATCGCACGCGTGAAGGCCCACCTGCGCCGGGAGGAGATGGACAATGAGCCGGAAACGCTTGAAACCGGCCCGTTCAAGCTGGAGCGCACGGCGCGACGCGTGTTTCTGGATGGCCGCGAGCTCGACTTGACCTCGACCGAATTCCGCCTGCTGGAATTCTTCCTCACCCATCCCGGGCGCGCCTACAACCGCGAGCAACTGCTGGAGGCGGTCTGGGGAGAACAGCGCTACGTTACGCTGCGAACCGTAGACGTGCATATCCGCCGGCTGCGGGAACGGATCGAGCAGCAGCCGGATAACCCGCGGTATCTTACGACCGTGCGCGGCTTCGGCTACCGTTTCGAGGAGAAGTCGGAAGGCTGACGGACCACAAAAATTCAGCCTTAGCCGGGCCGATAGAACCTGCCATCGGAAATTCACCTCGCTGTAACTGGTTTGTAACCTCTCCCGCGGTAGCTTCAGAATGGCGCATGAAGAAACTGTTGCTCATTGAAGACGACGCCGACCTCTTCGCCCTGTTGAAATATAACCTGGAGAAGGAAGGCTTTCTGCTGGCCGGTTCGCAAACCGGCAAGGGCGCTGTCGAATTGTGTCACCAGACGCGGCCCGACCTGATTCTGCTGGATATCATGCTCCCCGATTCCGATGGGCTGGATATCTGCAAGCGCATTCGCCAGGACCCGAATCTGGGCGCGACGCCGATTATTTTTTTAACTGCGCGCGCCTCGGAGACCGACCGTATCGTGGGGCTGGAGTTGGGCGCCAACGATTACGTGGTCAAGCCGTTTTTCGTGCGCGAACTGATCGCGCGCATCAAGCTGCAACTGCGCACGCACGCCGCCGCCCCGGCGCCCGCTCCGCGAGTCCTGCAGGCGGGCGGCCTGGAATTGGACGTAGCCAGCCGGCAGGCGCGGCTGGAGGGTTCGCTGCTCTCGCTCACCGCAACCGAATTCCGGCTGCTGGAGTTCCTGATGTCGCGCCCGGGTGTGGTCTTCAGCCGCGAACAGCTATTAAACGCCGTGTGGGGGCAGGACCGCGCCATCACGGACCGCGCCGTGGACGTCTACGTGCTGCGCCTGCGGCAGAAGATTGAGCGCGATCCAGCGTCGCCGGAGATGATCCATTCGGTGCGCGGGTTCGGCTACACGTTCGAGCCGCGGCGGGCGCTGCTGGCCTCGTAAAAACAGGGATCAGGGCGCTGAGGTGAATGGCGCGCTGTGCCAAAGGCAATCGCCTCTTCGCCGTGTCCTCAGCCGGCAGCACCACGCCGATCCACGCCGCCAGGGGGATCCGCCACCGGCCGGAAACACTCCAGGGGCCGCAGTCACCTGCATGATGGCTTCCGCGCGCGTCGTCGCTGTTTCTATTGTGCAATAAATCGGCGTTGCCGATGCTATAATGAGGTAGTTTCTGCCCGACAATCCAGGTGTGTGTATGTTCCTTAGTGTCAAAGAGATGGAACTGCGGAGGGTGCGCTTTGACGAAACCTTCCAGGCGGGCAAGATCGATTTTTCCGAGGGAAACGAGGGCGACCTGGAGCAGCTTTCTCCGCTCCAGGTAACCGGTTCGGCTGAGCTGTTGGCGCATTCCGAAGGTGAAGTTCGCATCGCGGGGCGCTACACTGTCGTGATGGCGGCGCAGTGCGACCGCTGCCTGGGCCGCGCCCGCTTCCCGCTGGATGCCGGCTTCGATCTCTTCTACCGGCCGATGTCCGACATCGCGCGCGAGGAGGAGATCGAAATCGACGAGGGCGAGGCCGAGATTGGGTTTTATGAAGGCAGCGGCATCGAGCTGGAGGATATCCTCCGCGAACAGGTGCTGCTGGCGCTGCCCATGCAGCGGGTGTGCAGCGAGATGTGCAAGGGCATCTGCCCGGTGTGCGGCAAGAATCGCAACGAGAGCGATTGCCAGTGCCGGAACGATGCCAGCGACGACCGTTGGGGCGCGCTGCGGAAGTTACAAGTAGAGCCGCGACCGTAAGGGAGCGGTCAATCGGGCCGGGATGTTCCGGCCCCCATGTAGAGGTTGCGAGATGCCGAATCCGAAACGTAGACACTCCCAGAGGCGGACTCAGAACCGCCGCGCGCACGATGCGCTCAAGCCGGCGGGCCTTTCCGAATGCCCGAACTGCCATGAGCCGAAACTGCCCCACCGCGTCTGTCCGCACTGCGGCCAGTACAAGGGCCGTGAAGTGGTGGAAGTCGAGCAGGAGTAAACCCTTGCGCCCATGCTGACCATTGCGGTGGATGCAATGGGCGGCGACCACGCCCCGAAATCCGAAGTGGAAGGGGCGGTTTGCGCCGCCAGAACTCTCGGGATCAAGGTTGTCCTGGTGGGCCGCGAGGACGTGGTGCGCCGGGAGCTCGAACAGCACGAGGGATATCGCCAACTGCCCATTGAAGTCGTCCACGCCAGCGAGGTCATCACCATGGAGGACAGCGCGGCTCGGGCGGTTCGCTCCAAGCGCGACAGTTCCATGCGCGTCGCCTCGCGCCTTGTTCGCGACGGCATTGCCGAAGGCTTCGTCTCCGCCGGCAATACTGGCGCCGTCATGGCCACCGCCAAAATGGTCCAGGGTGTAGTTCCCGGCGTCGACCGCCCGGCGCTGGCCGGCGCTTTCCCCACCATCGTCAAAGGCTCACCCGTCGTGGTGGTGGATGTCGGCGCCAATGTCGATTGCTCGCCGCGCATGCTGGCCCAGTTCGCCGTTATGGGCGAGATCTATTCCCGCATTATCCTCGGCCGCCCCAAGCCCAGGGTCGGCATCCTCTCCATCGGCGAGGAAGCCCACAAGGGCAATGAGGTTACCCGCTCCGCCGCTCCGCTCCTCAAGGAGCTGAGCCTCAACTTCATAGGCAACGTCGAAGGCCGCGACATCTACGGCGGCCAGGTGGACGTTATCGTCTGCGACGGTTTCATCGGCAACGTCGCCCTCAAGGTGAGCGAAGGGCTGGTGGAGATGGTTCGCCACCTGCTCCGCGAATCGCTCGAAGCCACCATTTCCGGCAAGATCGGCTACGTACTGGCTCGAAGCGCCTTCCTCGATTTCAAGAAGCGCGTCGATTACTCCGAATACGGTGGTGCTCCCCTGCTGGGCGTCCGCGGCGTCTGTATCATCTGCCACGGACGATCTAACGCCAACGCCATCAAGAACGCCATCCGCGTGGCCCGGGAGTTTTCCGAGTGCCGCGTCAACCAGCGCATCGAGGAGGAGCTTCGCGCCACCGGCCACGACCGTGTGCCGGCGGAGGCGGACTAGAAACCGCGAATCCCGCTGGGATTCCAGACGTCAAACATTAGAGGCATGCGGAAGAAGGATTGGCCGCGGACGAATCGGGAAGTAGGACAGCCCTTTTGGGCTGTCATGCCGGGCTTCCGCCCGGCATGGCGCGGAAGCGCCGGCCCACGCCTTGTTGCAGCCCTTCTTGTCATTGCCGCTTCCGGCTTCGCCCAGGCGCAGCACGTCAACTGGACCATCTCGGCTTCCGATCCGTCCACGCCTCCCGGCGGCACGGTCCTGGTCAAAGCCGCCGGCAAAATCGACCCCGGGTGGCATCTCTATTCCGCTTCGTCTCCCGCCGGCATCCCCATTTCCTTCCAGGCCGGACCGGATGCCCTGGTCGAATCCACCCGCCTGCTTCAGCCGCCGCCCAAGCGTGCCTTCGACCCCAACTTCGGCTCCGACACCGAAACCTACAGCGGCGACGTAGCCTTCCTGCTCGAAGTTCACTTGAGAAAAGAGGCGCCTGCCGGCCCGCAGCAGCTCGACCTCAAGGCGCGCTATCAGACCTGCAACGATACCCAGTGCGTGCCCTCGCGTTGGTCGGGCACCGTTCCGCTCGCCATCGATCCCGCCGCCCAGGCAGCCGCGCCGGTCATTCCCGCCGGATACGCCGAAGCTCACCCGCCCGCTCCGGGCTCCGTACCCGCATCCGCCGCGCCCGTGGCCGGTCAGCAGGGGCTCGGCACATTCCTCCTGGTCGCATTCGGCTTCGGTCTTGCCTCCATCTTCACCCCTTGTGTCTTCCCGATGATCCCGATCACGCTCTCGTACTTCCTGAAGCGCCAGGACCAAAATCCCGGCGCTAAGGGGGCGGTCTCGCGCGATGGTCTCACACAGGCTCTTGTCTTCTGCCTCGGCATCGTGGTTCTGTTCTGCGGCATCGGCCTCGCCATCACAGCCCTGCTCGGGCCGTTCGGGGTTGTGCAGCTCGGGTCGAACCCATGGGTCAACGGATTTATCTCCGCCCTTTTTATCGCCTTCGGCCTCAGCCTTCTGGGCGCCTTCGAAATCACCATTCCCTCCTCCGTCCTGACCCGCCTCAACCAGTCCTCGGAAAAGGGCGGTTTCGCCGGCACTCTACTCATGGGCCTGACGTTTTCCCTTGCCTCGTTCGCCTGTGTCGGACCGTTTGTCGGAACGCTGCTGGCCGCGTCGGTGACCGGTGGCAGCGCACGGCCGGTGGCCGGCATGTTCTCCTTTGCTCTCGGCCTTGCCCTGCCGTTCTTCCTCCTGGCGCTGTTCCCGGCGTGGCTTGGCCGCTTGCCCCGCAGTGGCGGCTGGCTGGCGCGGGTCAAGGTAGTCATGGGATTCGTCATCCTGGCCGCCAGCCTGAAATATCTGGCCAGCCTGGACCAAGTCTTACACTGGGAGTTCCTCACCCGCGAGCGCTTTCTCGCCGCCTGGATCGTGCTCTTCGCCATGGCCGGCCTCTACCTCCTGGGCTTCCTGCGGCTGGAAGGCATCAAGCCGGATGAGCGCGTCGGCCTGCCGCGCCTGATCATCGGCATGGCGTTTCTCATATTTGCGATCAGCCTCATCCCCGGCATGTCGGGTGGCCGACTCGGCGACCTTGATGCGTACGTGCCGGTCGCTGCCGAAACGCCCGGCGCCTCCGCCACCACCGGCGGCGGCCTGGTCTGGATGAAAGACCAGTATCGCGAGGCCCTCGACCGCGCCCGCCGCGAAGGCAAGCTGGTGTTCGTCAATTTCACCGGCTATGCCTGCGCCAACTGCCACTGGATGAAGGCCAACATGTTCACGCGGCCGGAAATCGCCGGCGCCATGGGGAATTTCGTCCTGGTGGATCTCTACGGCGACGGCACGGACGCCGCCTCCGAAGAAAACCAGAAACTCGAACTGGCCAAATTCGGCACCGTGGCCGAGCCCTATTACGCCATCCTAGATCCCGAGGAAAAAGTGATCGCCACATTCCCGGGCCTGACCCGAGATGCCGCGGAATTCCTGGCTTTCATCCAGAAAGGAGCCGGTGCCCAGGGGCCGGGGACCGGGGCGACCACGGCGGCTGCAGCCGAGGCTGCGCCTGCCTCGAATAGCTTGCCCCAGTTGAGCGCCCTCGATGGCGCACCCGTGGCCATTTCCGGCAAGGTGGCGGTGGTGAATTTCTGGGCCACATGGTGCGTGCCTTGCATTCAGGAGATCCCCAGCTTCAACCAGTTGCACAAGGATCTCGCACAGCGAGGCGTCGCCGTGGTGGGCGTCGCCATGGATGAAGACGGCGCGGATCTCGTCAAAGCTTTCCTCAAAAAACACCCCATGAATTATCCGGTTGCGCTCGGCTCATCCGATTTGACGGGCCGGTACAAGCTGGACGAGCTGCCCGTCACCCTGGTGTTTGATCGCAACGGCAAACAGGTGAAGCGCTTCGAAGGTTTTCTCCGCGAAGCCGAATTGCAGGCCGCCGTCCGCCAGGCGATGTAGGCATCCAAAAACGCGGCAGCCGGAGCGGGTCGCAGCTCCGTGTCGGGGATTCCTAGAAACCGAGCCGCTTCAACGGATGAATCGGATCACCCAATAGCAGATCAGGCAGATGCAGAAATCCAGTGCCACGCCCCAGTCCAGCGCGTAAAGCTGATGCTGCAGAAATCCCGGCAGATGAGGCTCAAT
>DATJMP010000224.1:0-14753 GCA_035508655.1 Bryobacteraceae bacterium | reverse complement strand
AGGAGTGGCGCGACGGATTCTTTGTGCAGGATAAGTGGCAGATCAGCCGCAAACTAACTCTGAACTACGGCATCCGCTACGAACTGCCCACCGTTCCCTTCACCATCAACGGTGTCGCCACAGAGCTGAACCCGACCCAGACCGCGCTGGTCGGCGGCACGCCCGGATTTCGCTTCATTTCTCCCAACCACAACGATTGGGCTCCGCGCCTCAGCCTGGCCTACCGCATGACCGATAAGTGGGTCTTCCGCGCCGGCGGCGGCATCTACTACAACCCCAACCAAACCAACAGCTACACCTTCCTCAACACCAACCCGCCGTACACCACGATTCTCACCTGCACGTACACGGTGAATGGCGGCGGAGCGATTCCGACGTTGAGCAACCCGATCGTTCCCGGCGTCTGCCCGACGGCAGCGACAGCCGGCACGATCGTAACCGATCCTTGGCACCAGCCCACTCCGCGCATGAACCAGTGGAGCGCGGGCTTGGAGCGCCAACTCTGGAACGGCGGCGGTCTCGAAGTCCAATACCTCGGCTCCCACACGTATCACCTGGACCGCAGCTTCTACAACAACACCCCGCTGCTGCCCGGACCGGGCGCCGTGAATACCCGTCGTCCCAATCCGCTGTTCGGCGTCATCCGCACCGTCAACATGGACGAGATCGCCAATTTCGAGAGCATGACGGTGAATTTCCATCAGCGCATGAGCCACGGCCTGACGGTCAACGCCAGCTATACCTGGGCCCATACGCTGGACGTTTCCGACTCGTCCAACGACGGCGGAACGCCGATGGATCCGTACTGGTGGAAGCTCGATTACGGCAACGCCCTCTGGGACATTCGCCATCGTGCGCTGATTTCGTTCAACTACAGCATCCCGTTCTTCAGCCACGCTAACAAGGTGCTCAAGACCGCCTTAGGGAACTGGCAGACCAACGGCATCATCACGCTGCAAACCGGTACGCCGTTTAACGTCAGTACGGGCACCGATACCGCCAACACCTCGTCCAGCGGCACCTACCGCCCCGACCTGGTTTCGGCGCCGAGCGACGATTGCGGAATCAGTCACCTGACCGGGTGCATCAATGCCGCCGCCTACTCTCTGGCTCCGCTCTACCCGGCCAACCCGACCGGCTACGGCTACGGCACCGAAGCCCGCAACATGCTGCACGGACCCTCGCAGGAGACCGTGAATTTCTCGATTTTCAAGAACTTCCCGATTCACGAGCGGATGCACTTCCAGTTCCGCGGCGAGGCCTTCAACCTGTTCAACCACGCCAACTTCAACAACCCGAGCGCGACCTTCGGCACGTCCTCGTTCGGCAACATCACGGGCGCCGCGGCCGCCCGCTCGCTTCAGTTGGGAGCCAAGCTGAGCTTCTAGGTTCAGCGATCCCTTAAGAACAACCCCGCGCTGCCTTCGGGTAGCGCGGGGTTTTTTATTTCCGTGCCGTAGTCTGCGTCTGACGCACGGCCCTTCCGGATCTGGCAGAACTGCCGCCAGCCACAAGTCGGGCGCTGCGTCACGTTCTCCAGTACGTCGATTCCTTGCTCGGCTGATAGCCAATCGCCAGGTGTGGCGTGTCGAAGCGGGTCTCACCGCGGTACAGACTTTCCACGCCCGCTGCGACTAGTCCCGTGGTCAGCAGCGTCCTTTCCACGGGATAAGACGGCTTGCCGGTGAGAAACATCCGCTCCATGTGGTTCACCAGGGGGCTGAAGGAGCTGGCCATGGTGTGAAAGCCATCGGGCACGGTGAAGGTCATCTGGACCGACCATGGCTTGCTGGCGCCGTTCACATAGGCGGCAAAGTTGCAATCCTTCACCAGCCCGTCCAGCAGGAGCATGGTGCACTTCAGGCCGTCGGCATGCTGGTATCGATAGGCCACCGGCCGCCGCACCATACGCCGCATGTCGTCCGGCGAGGGGAAGGCATCGCCGTAATCCGGCCGGCCCTGTGCCAGCGTGCTGCTGCGGCTCAGTGCCGCATCCATCAGGGCCTTGGGCCAGACGCCTTCGCGGAGCGCCTGCCAGAACTTTTCGCCGCGATAGGCCTGCAGCCACTCCACACCGGCTTCCCCGCCCCGCCGCCGCTCCACCAGGCACTGGATGGTTTCCAGCGCGTGAAAATCGTAGCTGTCCACGGCGCCGTTGTTGATGCAGAGCACTTCACTGATGCGCGCGCCCCAGGGCATCTCCACCGAGGGCGAGCGCCACGTGACCGGCAGGCTGGAGCCGGCCATCATGGGAAAACCCATCTGCCGCGAGGTGTCGTACATCTCCCGCGCCCAATCCCAGTTCCAGGAAAAGTGCTTGTCGGTGTAAATGGGCACGGAGCGGCCGCTCGCGCGGAATACCTTCACCACCTCTTGAAAGAACCGATAGCGAGGATACTCCGTTTGCCCTTTCTCATTCCTCGGATACTGGCCGTGCTCTCCTACGATCACGACGCCGTCCACCGCCAGTTTCGTGCCGCCAAGCGTTAGGGCTTCGGCGATGGACGGATAGATTTTCATCGAGGGGTGCCGCGTCGCCCGTTCGTGGCTCAGGTCGCTGCGGGCCCCATCCAGGAACTGATCGACGTAGAGGGAGACCAAGTCCATGGGAGGCTGGTGCCATTCGCCATTCCAACCGTAGCCATCCAGAAAGCGGTCTACGATGTGCTGCGCGTGCGATAGCTTGAAATACGCCGTCGTTACGGCCGCAATCTTGGGCCGGGCCATTCCGGGAGCCTCCTTGTTTTGCCTGCCTCAAACCGGTGTGAGTTCGGCTTACGTGAGCGGGAACTGCGATTCGCGAGGCGCCTTGTAAACCACCTGCAGGTGCGGCGTCTCCAGGCGGCCGTGGTTCTGCACCTTGGACGTCAGGCAGGCTTCCAGCATGCCGCTGGTCAGCAGCGTGCGCTCTACGGGATAAGGCGCAACACCCGTTTGGAACATTTCGTTCGCCTTATTCATGAGGCACGCCGAATAGGTGACGTTCGGATCCGGCGTGAGCAGGAATTGGTTGGAATAGTTCTGCCCATTCTTCAGCCGCGCGGCGAAATTGAAATCCTTCAGCGCGCCGTTCAACATCAGCATGGTGGCCTTGAGGCCGTCGCGATACTCGATGAAATACGCCGCCGGATTCTTGACCAGATTGCGCAGTTCGCCCGTTCCAACCAGATCCTGCGTGCGCCCGTCCGTGACCGTCATGCCGAGTGGCGTGTCGCTCCGGGAAAGGGCCGCCGTGAGCAGGGCTTTGGAGAAGCGGCCTTCGTCCTGCGCCTTCCAGACCGCATCGCCCTCAATCATTTGCACCGCGCGCACACCCGTTTCCCCGCCGCGCCGCCGTTCCACCATGCACTGAAGGCCTTCCAGCGCGTGAAAATCCATGGGATCCGAGCCGCCCACGCCCACCATGAGCGCCTCGTCGATATCGCAGCCAAGCGGCAGCTCGATGGCCGGCAACCGCCAGGTCACGGGCAAGGAAGACCCGGCCAGCATCGGGAATTTCAGCCGCTTCGAGGCGTCCACCATGGCCTTGGCCTTTTCGAAGCTGTACGAGAGCGCTTTATCCGTATAAACCGGCACCGCGCGCTTGCTGGATTCGAATACCTTGACGCACTCCTGGAAAAATTCGGAGCGCGGATAGAGAATCTGTCCCTTTTCGTTGCGCGGATAGTTTCCGTGCTCGCCGATAATCAGCACTGCGTCCACGGCCAATTCCTTGCCGCCGCAGCACAATGCCTCTGTGATGGTGGAATAGATCGGAAAGCCGAATTCCTTGGCCCGCGAGCCGCTCAGGTCGCCCTCCGGCTTCTGGTCCACGTACATGGAAACCACTTTGACGTTCGGGTGCAGCCATTCGCCGCCATAGGGATACCCGATCAGGAACCGGTCGCCCATGTGCTGCATATGCGACTGCAGGCGGAAAATGGTTCCGATCATCGCCATTCTTTTGGGCTGGCTCTGCGGAGCCGCCTGGGCCGCGGCCACCGCCGCGGTGGTCTGAAGAAAAGTGCGCCGGGTGAGCATGGTTAGGTTCTCCAAAAAGTCGATTCCTTAGTGGGCTGGTATTTGATGGCTAGGTGCGGCGTGTCGAAGCGTGTCTCGCCGCGATAAATGCTCTCTACTCCGGCCGCTGTTAATCCCGTGGTGAGCAGCGTCCGTTCCAGAGGGTATTGCACTTTCCCGGTCAAATACATCTGCTCCATGTGATTCACCAGAGGGCTGAAGAAATTGGCCAGCGTGGTGCGGCCGTCCGGCATGGGCAGATACATCTGAGTCGACCACGGCTGCCGGGACCCGTTCACATAGGCCGCGAAATTGAAGTCGCGCACCAGGCCGTTCATCAGGATCATGGTGGCCTTCAAACCATCGGCGTACTGATACCGGTACGCCACGGGATTCTTCACGATCCGGCGCATGTCGTCGACCGACGGGAAAACGTCGCCGTAACCCTGCCGTGCCGGCGTCAGCGTGTGGCTGCGGGTGAGCGCGGCATCCATCAGCGGCTTCGGCCAGACGCCCTCTTTCACTGCCTCCCAGAACTTGTCGTTCCGATATGCCTGCACCCATTCGACACCGGTTTCACCGCCCTTCCGCCGCTCCACCATGCACTGGATGGTCTCCAGCCCGTGAAAATCGTAGCTGTCCACGCCGCCGTAGCAGATGCACATCGCTTCCGAAATGCGCGCGCCGGCCGGCATTTCCACCGAGGGCGTACGCCACGTGACGGGCAGGCTCGAACCCGCCTGGAACGGGAACCCCATCTGCCGCGAGGTGTCGTACATTTCTTTCGCCCAATCCCAGTTCCAGGAGAGGTGCTTGTCGCTGAACATGGGGACTGTCCGGCCGCTGGCGCGGAACACCTTCACCACTTCCTGGAAGAAGCGGTAGCGTGGGTACTCCGTCTGGCCCTTTTCGTTGCGCGGATACTTTCCGTGCTCGCCCACCACCACCACGCCATCCACCGCCAGTTTCCCGGTGCCGAGCGTGAGGGCCTCCTCGATGGTCGTGGCGAGCCGCAGCGTGGGATGGCGCTTGCCGCGCTCGCGGCTCAGGTCCGTGTCCCCCACCTGATCGACGTAGAGCGAGACGAGATCCATAGGTGGATAATGGTGGGTGCCGTTCCATCCATATCCATCCAGAAAGCGATCGACAATATGCTGCGCATGCGACATCCGAAAATAAGTCGTCACCACAGCCGCGAGTTTTGGGCGAGGCATCCTCACGATTATACGCTCTTGTTTTGCGCCTTGGGCGCCGTTGCGCTGGCCGGCGCGGTCCTCGTAGGGGCCGGGCATGCCCGGCCCGCCGACGCCCAGGCTGCTCCGCCGCAGGTCTCCAGCCGCGCTCTCGCGCTGCATCGATCCCTGTTGGTCTTCGACGGCCACGTGCATGCCATCGACCGCGAGTTTTACAACGGCGGCGATATCGGCGAGCGCAAGGCGGACGGCCAGTTCGACTTGCCCCGCGCGCGCGAAGGCGGACTGGGCGCGCTGTTCTTTTCCATTTATGTGAGCGACGACTATTACCCCGGCCGTCTGGAAACCAGGCACGCTCTGGGCGAACTCGATTGCGCCCTCGACCAGATCGAGCGCAACCGCCAGACAATCGAGATCGCCCGCACCGCTTCCGACATCGAACGCATTCACCGCGCCGGCAAAATCGCCGCCGTGCTGGATATCGAAGGAAGCCCCGATATCGACGGCGATCTGTACGTGCTCCGCGACATGTACCGCCTGGGCCTGCGTTCCGCCATGCTGTCCGCCCACAACACCACCAGCAACTACGGCGACTCCTGCTGTTCGCCGGCGAAATGGCACGGCCTCAACGACCGCGGCCGCGCCCTGATTCACGAGATGAACCGGCTCGGAATGGTGATCAACGTTTCGCACGCCTCGGACGACGCGATTTCGCAGGCCATCGATATCAGCTCCGATCCCGTGATCGCCACGCATCACGGCCTGCGCGCCGTGAACGACATTCCACGGAATATGCCGGACTGGCTGGTGCAGAAACTGGCTTCAAAAGGTGGGGTGATCGGGTTTCAGATCGGCAACGAGTTTCACAACAAAAAGGCGTTCGACTGGGTCAGCGCCCATTCCGGCAAGCCCTTCTGGGATACCGGCAGCGCCGCCGAGCGTCGCAACATGGACCTTGCCTCCCTCGATCATCTTCTGGCGCCCGCTTACCCCATGCGCCCGGCCGCGATCCCTCAAGACATCCGCCTGACCGTGGACCAGTGGGTGGATGTGGTCGATCGCGCCATCCGCCTGGTAGGCGAGGATCACGTCTCGTTCGGCAGCGACTTCGATGGAGGTCCGCCGCCGCCACAGGGTTTCCGCGACGTCCGCGACCTCCCGCTCATCACCGATGCCATGCTGCGCCGCGGCTACTCCGAGGAACGCATCGGCAAATTCTGGGGCGGCAATCTGCTTCGCGTGTTTCGCCAGGTGACGGAAAAGCAGCACTGAAACACCCGCGCCTGCGACCGCCCCGAGAAACGCAGCATCGGCTTTCCCAGGCCGCTACTCCAGCTTCAGACGCACTTCGGCGCGCATGCCGGACTTGATGCCAGGCACCGTTCCAGCGAACTCCACTGTCGCTCCGGAATCCCGAATTTCCTTCACCGTTCCCGGCAGTCCGGCGCCGCCGAGATCGAGCAACAACACCGTTGCCTGTTGGCCGGGGTGGATGCGCGGCAGGTCCTGTGGCTGCGGCTGCACGGGCACTTCCAGAGCATACATATCGGACGCGATCTGGAACATCTGGTCTCCGGCTTCCGCGGCGGAACGGCCCGGCTCGCCGCGGCGGGCGACGATGGTGCCGGCAACGGGAGCGTGCACTTCCGCGCCCTGGAACGCCACCTGCGCCTGGTCCACGGCCTGCGTTCTTTCCGTGAGCGCCTTCTTGACGATCTCCAACTGCTCCAGCGCCCCCTCCACGGCTTCGTGCGCCCCGTGAGCCGATTTGTCCATAGCCTCGAACACGCGCCGCGCCGCGTCCAGTTCCTGCTGCGATTTCTCGTAGACCAGCCTCGGCGTGGCTCCGGCCTCGTGAAGCGTGGCCTGCCGTTCGAATGCCTTCTGCGCGCGGTCCACGTCCATCCGCGCCCGTTGCGCGTCCGCATCCGCCTTGGCGGCTTCCAGGCGCAGAACGCCGACGGAGCTCTCGGCGCGCGTCACCTGGTCGCGCGTGCGCTCAACTTCGGAGGCTGCCTGCTCGCGCGTGCTCTCCAGAACCGCCGACGAAATCCGCGCCAGGGTCTGTCCGGCAAAGACTTCATCCCCGACATCGGCCAGGAACGTCTCGATGTTGCCCTCCACGGCCGCTCCCACAGACGTGATGTGTTGCGGGCGTACGTTGCCGATGAGCGTGATGACCTGGCTGCGCAGCGGCAGCACCTCGGCTCGCCGCGGGGGCGGCGCAACCGCGCGATGGAAGCGCAGGGAAAGCGCGCCGCCCCCCACCCCAGCCGCCACCGCCAAAATCGAAATGAAGACCCACTTTCCGCGCATGCGTCACCGGTTGTATTTGGGCGCGACACCGCGGAGATTCTGCCACACACGGTCACATGCGGCCAGGGTTTCGTCCGGCAGCGGCCCACGCTCGCATGCCGCCAGGTTCTGCTCGAGTTGCTCGATTCGGGATGCACCCAGAATCACGCAGTCAGCCGCAGAATGCCCGAACAGCCAGGCGAGTGAAAGCTCCACCAGCGTCAAGCCGGCCTGCCGCGCCGCCTGATCCAATTCGTCCACCGCGTCGAAATACGCGGGGTGCCAATAACGATCCAGATAGAGCTGGTTGCTGTCGAATCGGCTGCCGGAGAGCGGCCGCTCGCGCTGCTGCTTGCCGGTCAGCAGGCCGCCGGCGAGCGGATTATACACGATGGTCGAAACGCCGAACTCGCGGCAGAACGGAAGATACTCCTGCTCGATGCCGCGGGCCAGCAGGTTATACATGGGCTGCGAAAGATACGGCGCCGCATAGCAGCTTCGTTCGGCGATCCACATCATGCGGCAGACCTGCCATGCAGCGAAGTTGGAAACGGCCGGATAGCGGACCTTGCCGGCCTTTACGACTTCGTCCATGGCCGCCAGGGTCTCTTCGAGCGGAGTTTCGTAATCGGGTAGATGGAGGTAGTAGAGATCGAGGTAATCGGTTTCGAGCCGCCTGAGGGTGGCGTCGATATTGGCCAGGATCGAGCGGCGGGAAAGCGGCGGAGCATCCACCGGTTGCGCGGCCTTGACGCCCACTTTGCTGGCCAGGATCACGCGGCTGCGCCGGCCATTCAGAATCCGGCCCAGGATGGTCTCCGATTGCCCGCCGGTATAGGCGTTGGCCGTATCGAAGAAATTCACGCCGCGGTCGAGGCATAAATCGACCATCCGCGCGGCGGCAGCCTCATCGGTCTGGCCGCCGAACGTCATGGTACCGAAGCAGGCGCGGGAAACCGCGAGATCGGTGTGCGGAAGAGTGCGAGTCTGCATGTAATGCCTAGTGTAGCCCGCTACACGGCGACGGTCGCCGGATTGGGCCCCAGGATCCGCGCTTCCTCCGCCGCACGTTCCAGTTCGGACTGGAATTTCGGATCGGCGATCGCGATCATCGCTTCAGCGCGCTGGCGCAGCGTCTTGCCATGCAGGTAAGCCACGCCGTGCTCGGTGATGACGTAATGCACGTCGCCGCGCGACGTCACCACGCCCGCACCCGGCTGGAGCCTTGGTACGATGCGGGAAACCGCGCCGTTCCTGGCCGTCGAAGGCAGCGTAATGATGGGCAGGCCGCCCTTAGAGCGGGCCGCGCCGCGCAGGAAATCCACCTGGCCGCCAATTCCGCTATAAGGGATATGCCCCATCGAATCGGCGCAGACCTGACCGGTGAGATCTACCTCGATGGCCGAATTCAGCGCCACCATGCGCTCGTTCTGCGCCACCACGAATGGATCGTTGGCGTAGGCCGTGCGGCGGAATTCGAAGATCGGATTCTCGTGGATGAAATCGAACAGCCGCCGCGTGCCCAGCACAAAACCGGCGACTACCTTTCGCGGGTGGATGGTCTTCCTCTCGCCGTTGATGATTCCCGCCTCAATCAGCGGGACGACACTGTCGGGGACCATTTCCGAGTGAATCCCGAGATCTTTGTGGTTGAAAAGCAGGCCGAGCACGGCTTCCGGCACCCCGCCGATGCCGGTTTGAATGGTGGCGCCATCGGGCACCAGCTGGGCGACATGGCGGGCTATCGCCCGGTGGAAGTCGGAAACCGGGTGCTGCGGATATTCCGCGAGCGGGTGCGAGGTTTCGACGAAAGCATCTACGCGGCCGACATGCAGAAACGTATCCCCCATGGTCCGCGGCATACGATCGTTGATTTCCACGATCACGTGCCGCGCGCACTGGGCCGCGGTGAGCGACGCGTCGATGCTGGTCCCCACGCTCATGTAACCGTAGGCATCCGGAGGGGTGCACTGCAGCAGGCACACGTCGATGGGCAGGGCGCCGGACGTGAACAGTGCCTCGATTTCGCTAAGGAAAACCGGGGTGTAATCGGCCCGGCCCTCCTGCACCGCCTGCCGCACGTTGCCGCCGATGAACAGCGCATTGTGGCGGAAATGGCCTTCGTATTCCGGAAGGATGTAATCGGCTCCGCCGAATGTGGCCATATGAATGATGCGAACGTCGCGCAACTCCGGCCCGCGCCGCGTCAACGCATCGACCAGTTCCGGAGGCTCTGCGCAGCCGTTATGAATGTACACGCTCTGTCCAGACTTCAACACCGAGAGCGCCGCATCGGCTGTCATGATTCGCGACCGGTAGTTCCCGTTCATGCGCACACTCCCCTGCCCCCGATCGCGTAAACCCCGCGCTTGAGATCCACGCAGCGCGCCAGGGCTGTCTCCACGCCTTGACCCGCGATCGTCTGCAGATACGGAAGCATGGCCTGGGCGATGGCCACGCTGGCCGAACGCCCCAGATCGGCCGTGAAATTCGGCACGCAGAAATGCGTCACGCCTTTGTAGACGAAAGTGGGGTCTGCCAGGGTGGTGGGCCGGCTCGTCTCCACGCAGCCGCCCTGGTCGATAGAAACGTCCAGGACCGCCGAACCCGGCTTCATGCGCTCCACCATGGCGCGTGAGACCACGTGCGGCGTGCGGGTCCCGGCCACCAGTACCGCGCCGATCACCACATCAGCAGCGGCGACAGCTTCAGCGATTGCTTCCTCGTCGGCCAGGCAAGTCTCCGCGCCTGGGACATGCTCGATCACGTGGCACAGTTTGAGGGGATCGTGGTCGAAGGCGGTCACGCGCGCGCCCGCCGCGGTGGCGCCGCGAATCGCGGAGAAACCCACCGAGCCTGCGCCCAGCACCACCACGCGCGCGGGCGGTACGCCGGCCGTTCCGCCCAACAGAATGCCGCGTCCGCCGGAACTGGACCTCATCAGGTGCGCCGCAATCGGGATCGTCATCTGCCCCGCGATTTCGCTGATGGCTGCCAGTACCGGCAAACGGCCGTCGTCCCGCTGGATGATTTCGCAGCCGATGGCGGTGACGGAATGCTCCGCGATTGCTTCCAGCAGCCCTCTGTCGGCGACCGCCATGTGGTAGAAAGCCATGACCGCCGTCCCCGGACGGCAGAAGGCCAGCTCTTCGCGCGACGGGCGGCCGATTTTCGCCAGCACTTCCACCCTCTGGATCACTTCGGCAGGCGAATAGGCGATGTGCGCCCCGGCGCGCGAATATTCGCTGTCCCCGAACATGGCCCCGCCACCCGCGCCGGATTCCGCCCAGACGGCGTGACCCGCGGCGGTCAGGTGCCTCACCACCGCCGGTGTCAGGGCCACCCTGCAGTCGAAGCGGCCGCGCTCGCGAATGACCCCGATGTTCATACGGCAACCGGCGTATACGTTTCGACCAATTGTTCCCGCACCGCGTGCAACCGGCCGGAAAGCACGGCGGCAATAGCACGCATGAACGCGAACCCGAAACCGAAGTTCTCCTGGCACGCATGACGCAGCCGGGCCCCATCGAACGCCAGTGCTTGCACCGGTTCCAGGGCCCGCGCCTGGAACTGCTTGCTGGTTTCATCGGTTACCGACGACCACCCCAAAACCTCGCCGGCGTAGAGTGTCGTCACCCGGACGGCCCGTCCTGGCGCGGCCACTTCCAGCGCCACATTTCCGGAAACCAGGAGATAGAACAGGCTGGAGTGATCGCCTTCATGAAAGATTAATTCACCGGGCTCGAAATGGGTTTCGGAAGCCAGGGCCGAGAGGCGGGAGACGTGCTCAGGCCAGAAATTCCGGCAGAAAGGATGGGCCGTGAGAAGATCCGCGATCATAGACACCTCGACGTGGTGGTGTTCTCTACAATTCTATATTCGGATCTTTTTGGATGGAAAGCAAGAGGGCCGACGACGGAAACTTACTTCTTCCGCCGCGCGATCACGCGTACCTTCTGGGTTTCCGAAATCGCCCCGGAAGTCAGGGCGTCGTTGACGATTTCCGCTTGTTCCTGCTGGTGGCGCTTGCCGGATCCGGTAGCGGGGCTGGCGCTCTCGGGGCGCCCGACGTAGCGTAACTCACGGCCGGTCGCTTCGATCAGGGGCTGCAACTGCTCCCGCATGTGCCTCCACGCACCCATATTCTTCGGCTCTTCCTGCGCCCAGACCACCTCGGCCGAAGTGCCATACCGCGCCAGAATGTCGCGCGCCTGATCGGCGGCGAACGGATATAACTGCTCCACCCGGATCAGGCCCACGTGATCGGCCTTGCGGTCTTCACGGGCGGCGAGGAGGTCGTAATACAGCTTGCCGCTCGAGAACACGAGGCGGCTGACGCCGCCGGTTTCGCCGGCATCGCCCAGGATTTCCGTAAAGCCGCCCGTCGTGAAATCGTGGAGCGTCGAGACGGCGCGCGGGTGGCGGAGCAGGCTTTTGGGCGTAAAGACGACCAGCGGCTTGCGGGTGCCCCGGCGGTCGTGGCCGCCGTACATCTGGCGGCGCAACAAGTGGAAGTATTGCGCGGGGGTGGTGACGTTGCAGACCTGCATGTTGTTTTCTGCGCACAACACCAGGAAGCGCTCGATGCGGGCGCTGGAATGCTCCGGTCCCTGTCCTTCGAACCCATGCGGCAGCAGCATCACCAGCCCGCTCGGCTGGCCCCACTTCTGCTCGGCCGAGGAGATGAACTGGTCGATCATGATCTGCGCGCCGTTGGCGAAATCGCCGAACTGCGCCTCCCAGATGACCAGCGTCAACGGGTCGGCCACGCTGTAGCCGAACTCGAATCCGAGCACCGCGAACTCGCTCAATGAGCTGTCCCAAACGTCAAAGCGCGCCTGGTCGGGCGAGATGTGCTGCAGCGGAATGAAGCGGTGGCCGTCTTCGGAATCGTAAAAGGAAAGATGCCGCTGGCTGAAGGTGCCGCGGCCGGAATCCTGCCCGCTCAGCCGCACGCCCGTTCCCTCCAGCGCCAGCGTGCCGAATGCCAGGGCTTCACCGAAGGCCCAGTCGACCGGCGTTGCCTTGGCGATGGCGTCGCGCCGGCGCTCGATGAATCCGCGCAGCTTGGGATGGAGGTGGAAATTCGGAGGGAAATTCGTCAGGCCGCGAACCACGCGCTCCAGCACCTGCTGGTTGACGGCGGTGCGCGGGCAGAAGGCGCCAATGTCCTCGCTTGGCACCGCGCTCAATTCCTGCAGTTCGTAGCGCTCGGCCTTGTTCTGCACCGCGTCAAATGCCGTGGAAAGCCGCTGCGCCACCTCTTTGCGCATGCCCTCCACCTGCTCGCTCGAAACCACGCCTTCGCGCACCAGGCGCGTCCCGTATTGCACGGCGACCGAGGGGTGTTCCTTGATCTTGCGATACAGCAGCGGCTGGGTATAGCTGGGGTCGTCGGCTTCGTTGTGGCCGTGGCGGCGGTAACAGATCATATCGATCACCACGTCCTTCTTGAACTTCTGCCGAAAGTCGAAGGCGATCTCCACCACCCGCGCTGCCGCCTGCGGGCTGTCGCCATTGACGTGGAAAATCGGAGCCTGGACGCCGCGCGCCACGTCGGTGGCATAGGGCGTCGACCGCGATTCCTCGGGCTGCGTGGTGAAGCCGATCTGGTTATTGATGATGAGGTGGATAGTGCCGCCGGTCGAATAACCGTCAAGCTGCGCCAGGTTGAGCGTTTCCGCCACTACGCCCTGGCCGGCGAAGGCGGCGTCGCCGTGCACCAGCACCGGAATCACCCGCTCCCGCGCGGTGTCGCCCAACCGGTCCTGCTTCGGCCGCACGATGCCTTCCACTACCGGATCCACCGCCTCCAGATGGCTCGGATTCGGCGAAACCGAAACCAGGATCTCGCGCCCGGCTTCGGTCATTCGCACCGAATGCGCACCCAGATGGTATTTCACGTCGCCCGAGCCCTGCGTGCTGGCGGGATCGATTTCGCCCTCGAATTCGGAGAAGATCTGCTTGACGTCCTTGCCGACGATATTGGTCAGAATATTGAGGCGGCCGCGGTGCGCCATGCCGATCACGATCTCGGCCACGTTGTTGTTGGCGGCGCGCTCCAGGATTTCCTCAAGGATGACGGCCGCGGTTTCCCCGCCCTCCAGCGCAAACCGCTTCTGGCCGACAAAACGCGAGTGCAGGAAATGCTCGAATTCCTCCGACTCGATGAGCTTGCGCAGGATTCGCACCCGGTGCTCGCGCTCCAGCGGCCAGTGGTTCTTGCCAGGCTCCATACGATGCTGCAGCCAGCGCTTCTGCTCCGGCACCTGGATGTTCATGTACTCGCAGCCGATTTTGCCGCAATAGGTGTCGCGCAAGGTCTCCAGGATCTCGCGCAGCGTGGCCACAGGCTTCGGGCCGCCTTCGCCGATCGCCTCGCCGAGGCTGCCGGTGAGGAATTCACGGTCCAGGTCCCAGATGGTGAGGCCGTAGGTCTCCGGGTCGAGTTCGGCGTGGTAGCTCGGCTCGGCGCCCAGCGGATCGAGGTCGGCAATCAGGTGGCCGCGCACGCGGTAGGCGTTGACCAACTGCATGATGCCGGCTTCCTTGGCGATTTCGGCGTGACGCGCAGCGGTCAGGCCGGGCAGTTGCGGCTGGCGGTCCGTCTCCCAGTGCACCGGCTGGTGCGGCAGGCGCAGGCTGGCGAAAATCTCCTCGTAAAAGCCCGCCTTGCCATCCAGCAACTCCTGTACTTTCGCCAGGAATGCACCGGATTCCGCGCCCTGAATAATGCGGTGATCGTAAGTGCAGCCGAGCGTCATCACCTTGCTGATGCCGAGCACCGCCCGCGTCTCCTCCGCCGCGCCGCGATATTCCGCCGGATAATCGATCGCGCCCGTGGCAATGATCGCGCCCTGTCCCACCATCAGGCGTGGGTTGGAGGCCATCGTCCCGACCGTCCCAGGATTCGTGAGGGAGATGGTGGTGCCCTGGAAATCGGCCGTGGTCAGCTTGCCCGTGCGCGCCCGTGCCACCAGGTCGTCGAAGGAGCCCAGATACTGCTGAAAATTCATGCCGCCGGCATTCTTGATATTGGGCACGAGCAGGCTGCGTGAGCCATCCTTGCCCGCCGTATCCACGGCGACGCCGAGATTCACCTGCTGCCGCACCACGCGGTATCCCTGGCCGTCCTTCTCCGCATAGGCGCAGTTTAGGCCCGGAATGACCTCGAGCGCCTTCACCACCGCCCAGCCGATGATGTGCGTATAGGAAACCTTGCTTTGCCCGATCAGAACTCGGTGCTGGTTGATAATGCGCCGGTTC
>DATJMP010000223.1:0-2363 GCA_035508655.1 Bryobacteraceae bacterium | reverse complement strand
GGCTCCGAAATACGCCTTGGTGGCGATGCCGCTGTTCTTCAGAAACAGCTCCGCCTTCTGCGCGATCCAGCGCGGGTCGCGCTCATAACGCTGCTTGGTGATGGGATCCTTGACGTCCCCATACATCACCAGCGTCGGCGTCTCGGCGAACGGGTCCATGAACGCCGTGGCGGGATCCGGGATCAGCAGCATGTCGCTTTCGTGGATGGCCGCCCAGCCGCGGATGCTCGATCCGTCCATGCCGAAGCCTTCCTCGAAGCTGTCCAGTTCGAGCTCGTTGATCGGGTACGAGACGTGGTGCTGCAGGCTCGGAATGTCGGTGAAACGCAGATCGAGCTGCTTGGCGTCGTTTGCTTTGGAAAAATCCAGGACTTCTTGGGGGGTCATTTATCCTCCATGTGGAATGTAATTTTCAATCTTAGCGCGGCCGGGGCGGGAGGTGGCGGGGATCGGGGCTCAGGGGTCGGGGCGGCCACGGTTGCAGCACGAGGCATGCTCGCGTGAGGTTCTCAGGTTTCTGGCTTCGAGCGCTGCCCGGGCATGCCCGGCCCCTATGTCGGCGGCTGCACACCGTGTAGGGCCCGCATACATGCGGGCCGCCGTCCGGCCTGGAATGGAACTAGCTGGCGCGGAGGGCGGAGGCAGGGTCGATGCGGGAGGCTCGGAAGGCGGGCAGGTAGCCGGCGATTGCGGCGACAGCGGCCAAGACCAGCGCCATTCCGAGGAACGTGGCCGGATCGCCCGGCGTGATGCCATAAAGCAGGCCGGCGAGAGCGCGGGCCAGCAGCCAGGATGCGGCCGCGCCGAGGAGGATGCCAGCGGCGGCAAGGCGCAGGGAGTGGCTCACGATATCCGCCTGCAACTGGACAGCGGATGCGCCGAGGGCCATGCGAATGCCAATTTCCTGGGTACGCTGGTTAACCGAGTACGAAACCACGGCATAGATGCCGAGCGAAGCCAGCACCAGAGCGAAAGCGGCGAAACCGCCAAGCAGGAGGACGACGAAGCGGCGCGGTGAGACGGCCTTATCAACTAGGGACTGGAGGATGCGGAAATCCTTGCCGGGCAGGTCGGGTGCGATGGGGGCGAGAGCGGCGCGAACGGGCGCTGCGAGCTGAGTGGGATCGACGTGCGTGCGCACGACGAGGTCGACGGAGCTGAAATCGTTGCACTGGCGGATGGGCAGGTACATCTCCATGCCGGAGCCCTGCTCGAGGGCGAGGTGGCGGACGTCACCGACGACGCCGACGACCCGCCGCTCACCACAGGCGAGGATGACTCCGCCGAGAGCGCTGTGGCCGGGAAAGAGGGTGCGGGCCATGGTTTCGTTGATCATGATGACGGGGGCGGAATTGGGATCGTCGTGTTCGGAAAGGTCGCGGCCTTCGCGGAGCGGAATGCCCATGGCGCCGATGTAGCCATCGCTGACTACACGCACGAAGGCGTCGGGGTAGCGGCCGGGCGGATAGGTCTGGCCTTTCACACCCGCGCCCCAACTGCGGTTGCGGCCAAGCGGGAGGGCATCGCTGAGGCCGGCGGCTTCTACGCCGGGGACGGCGCGGGCGCGGCGAAGGACGTCAGCGAAATAGGCGGGAAACTGGCGGTTGGGCATGTGCGAATCGGGATCGACGCGGAGGGCGGCGGCGCGCGCGGGCTGGAAGCCGAGGTCGACATCCAGGACGCGCAGGAAGCTGCGCACCAGTAATCCGGCGGAAACCAGTAGGACGCAGGCGAACGCGACTTCGGCCACCACGAGCGCGCCGCGCAGGCCGCTCCGGCCGCGGGTGGAACCGCGGGTGGCGTCCTTAAGCGCTTCGTAAAGAGCGCCGGGCTGGGTGTGGAGTGCGGGGGCGAGGCCGAAGACAAGGCCGGTGAGGATGGCGGCGGCGAGAATGAAGCCGAGCGCGGAGAAGTCCATGCGGACATCGTGGAGGAGCGGAATGCTGACGGCATCGAGGTGGGCGACGAGGCGCGTGCCGAGGGTTGCCAGCAAGGCTCCGAGTGCGGCTCCGGCACAGGACAGGGCAAGGCTTTCGGTGAGCATCTGGCGCATCAGGCGGGCACGGCCGGCGCCCAGTGCGGCGCGAACCGCGAGTTCCTTCTGGCGCGAGGCGGCGCGG
Source organism: Bryobacteraceae bacterium (assembly GCA_035508655.1). Taxonomy (GTDB): domain Bacteria; phylum Acidobacteriota; class Terriglobia; order Bryobacterales; family Bryobacteraceae; genus DATGMB01. The sequence goes on along the minus strand of DATJMP010000223.1, from coordinate 243 downwards.
GCGAGGAGCAGGTTGGAAAGATTGGCGCAGACGATCAGCATGACCATGCCGACCGCGCCGGCGAGGACGTAGAGCGCTATGCGAAGACGGCCGTTGACGTGGCTCGCCAGCGGCATGAGATAGCCTTCGAATTCGTTGCGCTCGGGGTGCGCTTTCGCCATCTGGCGGGCGAGGATGCGGAGCTCGGCACGGGCAGAGCCGGCGGCGGCGCCCGGCTTCAGGCGACCAATAATGGCGAGGGTA
>DATJMP010000222.1:0-3109 GCA_035508655.1 Bryobacteraceae bacterium | reverse complement strand
GGCTCCGAAATACGCCTTGGTGGCGATGCCGCTGTTCTTCAGAAACAGCTCCGCCTTCTGCGCGATCCAGCGCGGGTCGCGCTCATAACGCTGCTTGGTGATGGGATCCTTGACGTCCCCATACATCACCAGCGTCGGCGTTTCCGCGAACGGGTCCATGAATGCGGTGGCGGGGTCCGGGATCAGCAGCATGTCGCTTTCGTGGATGGCCGCCCAGCCGCGGATGCTCGATCCGTCCATGCCGAAGCCTTCCTCGAAGCTGTCCAGTTCGAGCTCGTTGATCGGGTACGAAACGTGGTGCTGCAGGCTCGGAATGTCGGTGAAACGCAGATCGAGCTGCTTGGCGTCGTTCTTCTTCGCAAAATCTAAAACTTCACTTGGATTCACGGGGTTTCCTTTCGATGTCAGTGGCGGCCGTACGGGGGGCTTTGAAGCCGGGGCCACTTTATCTTCCGGCCATACATGATTTTAGATTCGTGCGCGCCCGTACTTCCAATAGAAACAATTGATGGGAGTAATTCGTAAATCCGTTCGGGCAGCGGGACCGCCGCTATCGCGCCGCCGCGCCCGCAGTCACGAACTCCGGCCTCCCGTTCCCGTCGGCCAGCGCTTCGCTCGTCAGAAACACCAGCCGTGCGATCTTCGTCAGCTTGGCGTAATTGATGCGATCCCATGTGTCCCGGTCGGTGTGATAATCCGGGTGCAGCCCGGTCTGAAACTCCACCTGCGGAATGTGCAAAGTCGCAAACCAGAAGTGATCGCTCCGCGACCACAGCGAATCCGGGTCCACCACGTCCATCTTGAAATCCAGCTTCAGCCCGGCCGCCCGGTTCTCGTCTTCGATCGTCTTCCGCAGCCCCGGGTTGTACCGCGTCCCCAGCACGTTCACCATGTTGACGTTGCCATCCGCAGGCACCGGCCAGTTCGCGTCGTTTTCGTCACGCCCCACCATGTCCAGGTTCAAATTGGCCACCGTCCGCTCCAGCGGCGCCAGGGGATGCGTCACGTAATAATACGACCCCAGGAAGATCCGCTCCTCCCCGTCGTACGCCACAAACAGCACGCTCCGCTTCGGCCGCACGCCCCCGTGCACGAACGCCCGCGCCGCCGCCAGCATTCCGGCCACGCCCGACGCATTATCGTCCGCGCCGTTATAAATATGTCCGTTGGCCACGCCCATGTGGTCGTGATGTGCCGTAATCAGGACCGTCTCCGCCTTCAGATTCGGATCCGAGCCCTCCAGCAGCGCCGCCACGTTTCGTCCCTCATGTGCCTCGAAATTTCGGAACCCCTTGGTCAGGCACGCGGAACTCGCCCCCACTTCGAGCGATGCCGGGCGCAGCGTCCGGTCGATTTCGGCTTGAAGCCCATCCGTCGTCTTGCCCGATGGCGCCAGCAGCTCGTCCGCCACATCTCGCGTGATCGCGAACGTCGGGATGTCCCACATCTCGCCCGCCAGCGCGAAATCCGGCTGCCCCGTCGGCCGTGGCGTGCTCGCCGCCGTCTGCTTCACCGCCCGCGGCACCCGGTCCTGCACCAGCAGCAGCCCCGCCGCGCCCCGCTTCCGCGCCTCCTCCAGCTTCTCCCAGTTGAACGCATGGTACGTGTCCCACGTGCCCATGAATTTCGAATGCGGATCGTCCGCCTGCGGCTCGCGCGCCAGCACCAGCAGCACCTTGCCCTTCACATCGGTGCCCGCAAAATCATCGTACCCGTATTCCGGCGCGTTGATTCCATATCCCACAAACGCAACCTCGCCGCACACCGAGCCCGCTCGCAGGCTTTGGCGCGCCCACCGGAAATCCGGCCCCATCCGGTACGCGTGCTCCACGCCCCCAACCTTCGCCGTCAGCGTCGTATGTTCCCGGTCCATCTCGGCCGTATCAATTTCCATCTTCTGGAAATAGGTGCCGCCGTCCCCGGCCGGCTTTAGCCCCAGCCGCATGAATTCCGACGCGATGAAATCGGCCGCAATGTGGTCTTCCGCGCTTCCCGCGTTCCTCCCGCGCAAATCGTCAGAAGCCAGAAATGCAATGTCCGCTTTTAGATCATTGGGCTGAATGAGCCCAGCCGCCTGTCGAACGTCCTGAGCGCCCAGCACGGCCACCGCCAGCGCCACGCACTCACCGATCCTCCACGATGTCCGCACCGTATCAGCATACCGCCATGCAGTAGCGCAGGTTGACAACCTGCGGCGGATTGGCAATCCGCCTGCCGCAATCACGGAAGGTGCCTCACCTCAGCGGCGGTTTGCGGGAACCAAAGGAATTTCCGCTGGTCAAGTGTGCCGGCGAGGACGCCGGCATAGCAAGCCGGAGGCTTGCGCTACGCACCCCTCTCCACCGCCGCCTTAACCCGCTCCGCCGTCATCGGCAACTGCACCACCCGCGCTCCCGTCGCATCGAAAATCGCGTTCGCCACCGCCGCTCCCATGGCGATGATCGGCGGCTCTCCACCTCCCAGTGCCGGCGACTGCGCGTTGTCTACCAGCACGATCTCGATCTTAGGCAGCCACGAGAACCGCGCCAGCCCATACTCGTCGAAGTTGCGCGTCAGCACCTCGCCGCCGCGGAACCGCACCTCTTCGCTCAGCCCGGCGCTGAGGCCCATCATCACCGCGCCTTCGGCCTGCTGCCGCATGCCGTCCGCGTTGGCCACCAGCCCCACGTCGAGCGCCATCACCACGCGCCTCACCTTCACCGCACCCGTCGCCCGGTCCACCGCCGCTTCCACCACGGTGGCGTTGCAGGAGTTCGAATAAATCCCGCATGCCATCCCGATCCCCCGCCCGCTCGGCGCTCGCCCTGGCTTCCATCCGAACCGTTCCGCCGCCGTGTTCAGCACTCGCCGGATGCGCGCATGCGTCAGGTTATTCAGCCGGAATTCCAACGGGTCCATCCCCGCCTTCGCCGCCAGTGCATCGATGTGCGATTCCCGTGCGAACGTGTTGCTGTTCACTGAGGGCGCCCGCCACGGCCCCACGCCGAACGGGTGCATTCCGGGTGGATTCCCGCCCTGCCATCCTCCCACGGACGCCGCCCGCATGTGTGGAATGTCGTAGAACGGCTGCGCCTCCCGCTCGCCCGGCCCAAATGCCTCGCCATCCCAC
>DATJMP010000221.1:0-6754 GCA_035508655.1 Bryobacteraceae bacterium | reverse complement strand
ATGTCGTGCAGGTCTCCCTTCACCGTGCCGATGACGACCCGCCCGGCCGGTTCCGCGCCCCGCGCCGCCAGCAGCGGCCGCAACAGCCCTAGCGAGCCCTTCATGGCGCGCGCCGAAAGCAGCAGCTCCGGCACGAAGTATTCCTCGCACTCGAACCGCCGCCCCACCTCGTCCATGGCGGGGATCATGTACTTCGACACCAGTTCGCCCGGATCGGCCCCGTCCGCCAGCGCCTGCTCCGTCACGGCCACCGCCTTCTTGGCGTCGCCGTTCACAATCGCCTGCCGCAGTTGCTCTAAATCCACCATCGTCCGTTCACCCTTCTAAAGATCATGACGCAAAGCTGGAAGTCAGGAGACACAAGTCGGAAGCCTGAGAGCCCGGGACAAAGGGCCGGCCCAGCATTCTGACTTCTGACTCCTGTCTCCTTCCCTGCGCCTCCGCGTCTCTGCGTCACGCCTTTCTCCCAAGCTCACGCCCCAAATTCCCGCACCGCGCGCAACATCGCCGTGATATTCTCCACCGGCGTTCCCGCCTGGATGTTATGGATCGCGTTGAAGACAAACCCGCCGTCCGGCGCGAAGATCTCGCAGCGCCGCAGCACCTGCTCTCTCACCTCGGCCGCCGTGCCGAAGGGCAGCGTCTTCTGCGTATCCACGCCTCCGCCCCAGAACACCAGCCGCTGGCCGTATTTCGCTTTCAGCCCTTCCGGCTCCATCCCCACCGCCGAGCATTGCACCGGGTTGAGAATGTCGAAGCCGGCGTCAATGAACGACCCGTAGAATCGCTCCACGCTGCCGCACGAATGCTTGAAGGTCTTCCACGCCGTGTGTGCGTGGATCCACCCGCAGACTTCCTTGTAATACGGCAGCCACAGCTCGCGAAATGCCGGCACAGAGCAGAACGCCGACGTCTGCGTTCCGAAATCCGTTCCGCACACGAACACCGCGTCCACCGCATCGCCGATGCGTGCATGGATGCGCGCCAGGTTGGCCAGCGCCACCTCGCACTGCCGCGCGAAGATCTGGTGAATGAATTCCCGCCGGCTGCGCGTCGAGACGTACCACTCCGCAATGTCGCGGATTCCCCGCGGATCCTTCAGGAACGGCGCCGGCACCAGCGCGATGTCGCCGAATGCCGACCCGCCGAAGCTCGCGATCACCGCCCGCCCCGTGGCCGCCGCCGCTTCCACATCCGCCGCGATGGCTTCGATGTCGCCATCGCTCAGCGCAGTGAACTCCTCGGTGTTGTCCTCCAGCCGGAGGTGGTCTTCGTCGAAATGGTTCTGCCGCACGATGGCGTCGAAAAAGTGAAAGCCCTGGGGCATGCGCGCACTCGGCGCCGCCGTCAGGTCGCCCTCGGGGTACATCAGCGTATCCCCGTTTTCATCCACCGTGGTGTTGAATCTCTCCGGGACCAGCACCTCCAGCCCGTTGAAATCCCATGGCTTCCAGTGCTCGTTGGGGAAGCCGAACATGGTGTTGCGAGGGAACACGCCTTCCACGTCCAGCCCCATCGCCTGTTTCAGATCCTCGTCCGCCAGTCCGAGCATCTGAAACGGCTCGTGCACCTTCACCGGCCGCTTTTCCAGCCCGTAGTAATCGCGCAGGGCGGCAACGCAGCTCGCGTGCACGCCGGTCACGGCCGTGCCGCCGAAATCCACCGGAACGCGGTCCGGCTGCCGGTGCGCCAGCGCGTCGATCACCCGCTGCCGGGACGCCGAGATCCGCGCCCCACTTTCCGCCACAGGCACAGAAATGCCTCCTTGAATCTGAGAGCATTATATCTGAATGTATCTTTCTTCGCTTTGCCTGCCGCGGCCCGGCACTCCCGGCTGAGGTTACTTCACTCCCGCCGCCTGCAGAAAGCCGGAGTACTTCTTGTCCATTCCCAGCATGTGCCCGATCAGCCAGCCCTGCAGGAACGTCAGCACCTCCTGCGAGATCTTCGCCTTGCCGGTGCGGAGGTCCTGCTGCAATTGCTTCACTTGCGCCACCAGGCGGTCGTGCTCTGCCTTGTGAGGAGCGTAGCCGGGATACGAATGTCGCTTCATGAGCCCTTCTTCGGTGGCGAAGTGGGAAAGCGTATAGGCCGCCAGCCCGTCCAGCACCTTGGCGGTGGCCGCTTCTCCTTTGCCCGCCAGGATCGCGGCATACAGCTCGTTGATTAAATCGACCAGCTTGCGGTGTTCGGCGTCGATGCGCGCGATTCCCACGCTGTAGCGGTCGCTCCAGGTCATCAGATTGGTAGTAGTTGCGGTTGCCATGCAATCCTCATCGGCGGAAAACCCCAGGCCGGGATGCTCCGGCGGCCGATTAAAGGAAATCCGGCGGCAGGCGATACGGTACGTGAGGGGATTCGGACGTGCCCAGCGAAGAAGACGACATCCTGCGCGAGTTTCTCATCGAAAGCGCCGAAAATCTTGCCCGACTTGATCAGGAAATGGTCGAGCTCGAACGGAATCCGGGCCGCCAGGACCTCCTGGCCGGCGTTTTCCGCACCATTCATACGCTGAAAGGCACCTGCGGCTTTCTCGGCTTTGACCGTCTCCAGGCCCTGGCGCATGTCACCGAGGACATCCTCAACGAGCTCCGCCAGGGTCGCCGTGTGCTCGATGCCGCTCTCACCAGCCTCATCCTGCAGTCGGTGGACGGCATCCGCCGGATCCTCGATTCCATCCAGCGCGGTGCCGGCGAAGGCGAGGTTTTCGAAGCCGACCTGATCGGCCGGCTGAAAGCCGCGCTCGTCGCCTCCGAGACACAGCCCGAGCCCGTCGCCGTCGAGGTTCATCAATCGGAGCCCGCCGCCTCGGCCGATCCTCTCCCCGCCGGATCGCAGCCGGCCGCGCCGCCCGCCCCCGCATCCACGGCGCTCCGCGTGGACGTCGGCCTGCTCGACCGCCTCATGAATCTGGTAGGCGAGCTGGTGCTGAACCGCAACCAGGTCCTGCAGTACACCTCCGCCCGAGAGGACGCTTCCCTGCAGTCCATCTCGCAGCGCCTGAACCTGATCACGGCGGAGCTGCAAGAAGCGGTCATGAAGACCCGCATGCAGCCCATCGGCCTGGTCTGGAACATGCTGCCCCGCACCGTCCGTGACCTGGCCCACACTCTGGGCAAGGAAATCGAGATCGAGATGGAAGGCGCGGGCACGGAGCTCGACCGGACCATCGTCGAAGCCATCAAGGACCCGCTGGTCCATATCGTCCGCAACTCGTGCGATCACGGCATCGAGGAGCCCGCCCGGCGCCTGCAGGCCGGAAAGCCGGCCCGCGGCCGTCTTTCCCTCCGCGCCTACCATGAGAGCGGGCAGGTCAACATCGAGATCAGCGACGACGGCGCCGGCATCGATCCCGCCCGCGTCAAGGCCAAGGCGGTCGAGCGCGGCCTCATCGCGCCCGACCAGGCCGCCCGCCTGTCCGACCGCGATGCCGTCAACCTGGTGTTTCTCCCCGGCTTCTCGACTGCCCGCCAGGTGACCAACGTTTCCGGCCGCGGCGTCGGTATGGATGTCGTCAAGACGCACATCGAGCGCATTGGCGGCACGGTGGAACTGGTGAGCGAGCCCGGCGAGGGCACGCTGGTTCGCGTCCGCATCCCATTGACGCTGGCGATTATTCCGGGCCTCGTGGTCACGGCCGGCGGCGAGCGTTTCATCATCCCGCAGGTCAACCTGCAGGAGCTCATCCGGCTGGAGGGCGAAGACACGCGGCAGATCGAGCGCGTGCACGCAACGCCGGTGCTGCGCCGCCGCAACTCCCTGCTCCCGGTGGCCGACCTCGGCACCTCCCTCGGCCTCGCCTCCGGCCGCGCCGAAGATGAGCTCAACATCGTCGTACTGCAAGCCGATGAGCGCCTCTTCGGCCTTACCGTCGATCAGATCGGCGACAGCCAGGAAATCGTGGTCAAGCCGATGGGCCGGCAATTGAAAAATCTCAACTGCTATACCGGGTCGACGATTATGGGAGACGGGCGCATTGCCCTGATTCTCGACGTGGCCGGTCTCGGCCAGCGCGCCGGGATGTTTGCGGCCTCAGGCCAAACCGGGCAGGCCGCCGTTGCGGCCGGAGCGTCGGCGGCACGGGCTTCCAGCCGCCGTGCGCTGCTCATTTGTCGCGCCGGCGGTTTCGAACGGCTTGCCATCCCGCTGGCCGAAGTGGCCCGTCTCGAGCAGATCCCCGCCTCGCGCGTGGAGCGCGCCGGCGGCCGCGCCGCCGTGCAGTACCGCCAGCACATCCTTCCCCTGCTCGACGTGGCCGAAATGCTCGGCGACGTCTCTTCCCCGGCGGAGGTCCTGCACGTGGCCGTGTGCCGTAGCGGCGCCTCGGAGCTCGGCCTGGTGGTGGACGAAATCACGGACATCATCGATGAGGCCGTCGCCAACCCCTATCCCGCCGGCCGGCCTGGCCTGCTCGGCTCTGCCGTCATTGGCGGGAAGGTCACGGATTTTCTCGACCTGAAAGCTGTGGGCCACCGCGCCTCCATCCCCACAACGGAAGATCTGGCGCGGCTGGCGGAAACCGTCGGGGCGGCCGCGCCCCTGGTGGGGGTGCCGGCGTGATCCCTCGCGGCCGTGCCCGAAGGGGATCCTCATCCCCGAAGATCAGCGGCGGGAGAACCGCCCGTTAGAAAGGATTGTCTATGCCAGCCTTATCGAAAACCCGAACCATCCGTCCGCACCGCGCGCCAGCGCATGACCGCCGTCCCGCGCCTCCGCCGCCCGCCCTCCCCACCTCTCGAAGAGCGGCTGACGCAAGGCTGGCCGCCCGTTTCGGCATCGACGAAGCGAACCTGGCGCACCGGCGTGAGTTCGTCCGCCTGGACGAGGAGGACCGCCGACTGCTGGCCGGACTGGTGGACTGGGCGGCCAGCCGGGCCACCGCCGTCAGCACCGCCTTTTACGACTGGCAGTTCGCCTTCCCGCCCACCCGCGCCTTCTTCGAACAGTTCGCCGCCTCGCGCCAGCTTTCGCTGGCGGCGCTGCGCGAGCAGTTGGAGTCCGCCCAGGCCGCCTACCTGGTGGAGGCGTTTCGCGGGGCCGAGCAGAACTGGGGCATCTCCTATTTCGAGGGCCGCCTCGGCGTGGGCCTGGTGCACGACCGCATCAACCTGCCCTTCAAGTGGTACATCGGCTCCTACGCTGAGCTGCTGCGCCTGCTGCGTCTGCACCTGCGCCGCGATTTCAAAAGCGCCGCCTTCGCCGCCCGGGCCGAGGAGGCCATCGCCAAGGTTTTCAATTACGACATGCAGGCCGTCGGCGATTCCTTCCTGCTGAACACCCTGGAGTCGCTGGGGCTGAACGTCGCCGCCATCGCCGAAACAGGCGGTGGCGACAAGACCGAAGGCCTCTCCCAGGTCAAAGCCGCCATCCGCGTGCTCATCGAGCAGTGCACGGCGCTGGCGGACGGCCGGCTCAACGACCCCGTGTTCGCCCAGTCCGCGCCCTGCGCCGGAACCTTCGGCGAGGCCTTCGCCCGCATGCACGCCAATTTTCAGGAGAGCATGCTGAGTATTTCGCAAAGCGCGTCGGCCCTTTCCGCCTCCGCCGAGGAGCTGACCGCCGTCAGCCAGCAGATGTCGGCAAATGCCGAAGAGACCGCCGTGCAAGCCAACGTGGTGGCCAATGCCAGCGACGATGTTTCCAAGCGCGTAGCCGTGGTCGCCGCCAGCGCCGAGGAAATGCAGGCCTCCATCCGCGAAATCTCCAAGGCCGCCAACGAATCGGCCAGTGTGGCCCGGGACGCCGTAGGAGCCGCCGAGTCCGCCAACGTAACCGTGCAGCGGCTGGGCGAATCGAGCGCCGGCATCGGCAAGGTGATCAAGGTCATCACCTCCATCGCCCAGCAGACCAACCTGCTCGCGCTCAATGCCACCATCGAGGCAGCGCGTGCCGGGGAAGCTGGCAAGGGCTTTGCGGTGGTGGCCAATGAGGTCAAGGAGCTGGCGCGCGGCACCGCCCGCGCTACCGAGGAGATCGGCCAGAAAATCGAGGCCATCCAAAGCGACACCCGCAGCGCCGTCGAAGCCATTGCCCAGATCACCAACATCATCAAAGAAATCAACGACATTTCCAACAACATCGCGGCCGCCGTGGAGGAGCAGACGGTCACCACCAACGAAATCAGCCGTAACGTTACCGAGGCGGCCAGCGGCACCGGCGAGATCGCGCACAACATTGCGGGCGTCGCCACCGCGGCACAGGACACCACCCGTGGCGCCGCCGATACCCAGACCGCCGCCCGCTCCTTGAGCGAGATGGCGGCGGAACTGCAGAACCTGGTGGGCCGGTTCCAGTTGTAGAGAAAAAACCTGGCCGCGGGAACGCCGCCCGGGTCGGCGGCCAAGCCTGCCCGGAGTTTCCGCGGCCGCTGCGGAGGCGCGTCCCGCAAGGACGCGGGAGTAGCGAGCATGAACGACATGAACAAGGCAATGGTGGTGGATGATTCCCGGACGATGCGGACCATCCTTTCCAGAACATTGGTGGAAGCCGGCTTCGAAGTTCACGAGGAGGCCAATGGCAAGGATGCGCTCGATTACATCGTGCGCCACGGCGATTCCGTCCGGCTCGTGCTGGTGGACTGGAAGATGCCTGTCATGACCGGGCTGGAGTTCATCCGCGCGGTGCGGGCGCGGCCGGAGTTCACGCGGGTCCGCCTTCTCATGGTGACCACGGAGACCGAAATCGAGCAGATCGTCTGCGCGCTCGAGGCGGGAGCCGACGAGTATCTCATGAAGCCCTTCTCCCAGGACACGCT
>DATJMP010000220.1:0-4584 GCA_035508655.1 Bryobacteraceae bacterium | reverse complement strand
CTGCCCCAGCCTTTCGGCCACAACAAGCCCGACCAGTTACCTTCTTCCTTACTGCATCCAACCAGATTGTCAAAGATCTGCGCGGCTCGCCTCAGGCATCGTAATACCAGAGACCAACCACAGGCCTCGAAACTTGCTCCGAATTTCCGCCCACGGCTAACTTACAACCTGTGGCAGCGGATCGGAAAATTTCGTTGATTTCCGACCGGATTTCGGTCGTTGTCGGCTGACTCGTTTCAGGTTAGCAAATCCGTTTCCGGTTAGCAAGTTCCCTTTTCACCCTGACGGAAGAACCACAGAAGGGTTGACTGAAAAGCGACCGGAAACCGGCCGTTGTCTGCTGACTCACATTAGATTAACAGACGAATTGGAAGATTAGCAAGCGCGAAGGAAAGAATGTAGCGGAAAACACATATAGGACCCTCTTATCCGGTTTCGAATATGCAGTCGTCCGGCGATGCGCGGGGCACATGGTATGGTTTGACGGAGGAGGAAGGGATGTCTTTCAGCCATATATTGCTGCCGGAATTCGACCAGGAGATGAAGAACACGCGCAAGCTGCTGGAGCGGGTGCCGAACGGGAAGTTCGACTACCAGCCGCACCCGAAATCGATGAAGATGGGGAGGCTGGCAACGCACGTGGCGGAGCTGCCGTCGTGGGCGACGATGACCCTGAACACGGAACTGCTGGAGCTGGATCCGGGATACAAGCCGCATATTGCGAAGACGCAGGCGGAGCTGCTGGAGATTTTCGACAAAGCCGTGGCGGAGGCGCGGGCGAAGATCGAGGCGGCGACGGACGAGGACTGGGGCAAGATGTGGACGCTGAAGTTCGGCGGGCGGGAGGCGTTTTCGATGCCGCGGACGGCGGTGGTGCGGGCGGTGGTGATGAACCACATGATCCACCACCGGGCGCAGCTGGGCGTGTACTTACGGATGAACGAGATCGCGATTCCGGGGATGTATGGACCGTCGGCGGACGAGATGGCGGCAGATGGGCCTAGCTAGGGGCTGGGGGCCGGGGGCTGGGGGCCGGGGGCCGGGGGCCGGGGGCCGGGGGCTGGGGGCCGGGGGCTGGGGGCCGGGGAGGCTCTCGGTTGAATTGAAAGGACCCACTGGCCCAGCGGGCGGGATGGGACGTCGAAGGGCCCGGCGCGATGGACTTGCACGCGCGGTCGGGAGCGGATGCACCTGATTTCGAGAAGCGCGACGTGCGCCTTCGGCGCCTTGGTCCCTAACTCCTGCCGTATTTGAGCTTGCCGACGCGGGTGATCCAGGCGAATTCGTCGGGATCCATGGGGCCGCGGGAGAGGCCTTCGAGGGCGGATTGGAGCTGGGCGGCGTTTTTGGGACCGGCGATGCAGACATCGACCGCGGGACTGGCGAGGACGAAACGGTAACAATCGGCGGCGGAGGGAACGCGCTCGTCGGGCGGGAGCTTGGATCGGTTGAGGAGCTGACGCCAGGAAGTGGCGGTGAAAGCCACGATGCCGGGACGGGTTTGGGGCGGCGGAAGGTGGGGGAAGATGTCGCTTTCAGCGCCGCGGTGGATGGCGTTGTAACGGATGTGGAGGAGGTCGTAGGGGCCGTCCTGGGAGAGCGTGGAAGCGAGCGGGCGGTTGTGAGTGGAGAGGGCGAGGTGGCGGACGAGGCCGCGCTGGCGGAGGGCGCGGGCGGCGTCGAGGATGGAGGGAGAGACGGGGCGATTCCAGAGGCCGAGAAGGAGGAAGTCGGCGTAATCCATGCGCAGGGCGCGGAGGGCGCGCTCAAGACTCCAGGAGATGAGGCTCGCCATGCGGGAATACGACTGGATGGTGAGGACCATGCGGTCGCGCGGGAGGCGGCCGAGAGCGGCACCGAAGCGGGAGCGGCGGAGGCTGCCCCAGTAGAAATAATTCACGCCGGAATCGAAGGCCATGGAGACGCAGCGGTCATCGGCGCCATAGCCGGCAGCGAGACCCAGGCGGCCGACGGAGAGACCGGTGCGGCCGAGGGTAATGGGAGTCCAGGGCTGCATCGGCGAACAGTATAGCGCGCGGCACGGCGCGGGGACGCGCGATGGCATGAGCGCGGGGATGGGCGCGCTTTAAGGGGACCGCTCAGTCGAAAGTCGAGCGAGAGCAGTATTCCGGCTGGTTGGGTATGCCGGCTTGGAAGCCGGCATTGCCGGCTGGAGGCCGGCGCTACGGCAGCGTGGACTTTCATCCTCTCGGCGGGCGAGGGTGCGGGTCAGCGGGAGGGGTGGAAGGGAGCGGGGTGGGCGGTGGCGGGCTCGGGGCTCTGGAGGTCGAGATTGACGACGATGGGTTCCTGGCCGCTGCGGACGACGACGGCTTCGACGGGCTCGTCGGCGCGTGCGTTGATCTCCTGGTGGGGGACGAAGGGCGGGACGTAGATGAAATCGCCGGGGCCGGCTTCGGCGGCGAATTCGAGATGGTCGCCCCAGCGGAAGCGGGCGCGGCCCTTGACGATGTAGAGGACGGTTTCGAGCTCGCCGTGGTGGTGAGGACCGCTCTTGACGTCGGGCGCAACGACGACGGTTCCAGCCCAAAGCTTGGAGGCGCCGGCGCTGGCGTGAGTGATGGCGGCGGCGCGGGTCATGCCGGGCGTTTGGGGGGTATTGGAGTCGAGTTCGCCGGCACGGATGATGCGGATGCCGTGGTTTTTCCAGTCCATGGGGGAGATGCTAGCACGGGGGATATAATTCTTGGGGGCCGGGGACCAGGGGCCGGGGGCCGGGGGCGGTCGAGGTTGCGGTGCGGCTCGCTTCGGCTCGCCGGGCGCGGGCTGAGCGCGGTCCTCGGGTTTGGCGGAGAGGGGTAATGCGGAAGAAGACGTTTGCGATTTTGGGAGGAATGGTGCTCCTGGCTGGTGTGTGCGCGCTGGCGGCGGATGAGGCGGCGGTGGTGGAGAAGGGGCAGACGGTGTTCCGGCGGGATTGCGCCTTCTGCCACGGGCGGGACGCGGCGGGAGGCGAGAGCGGACCGGATTTGACGCGGTCGAAGCTGGTGGCGGGGGATGCGGGAGGGGCGGCGATCGGGCCAGTGGTCCGGAACGGGCGGCCGGGACAGGGCATGCCGGCATTCCATCTGCCCGAGGATGAGCTGGCGGCGGTGGTGGCGTTCCTGCACGGCCAGCATGCCAAGGCCGAGGCGAAACCGGGAGAACGGCGCGGCGTGGACGTGGCCGATTTGCAGACGGGCGACGCCGCGGCGGGGAAGCAATATTTCGAGAAGGCTTGCGCGGGATGCCATTCGCCGGAGAAGGATTTGAAGGGGATTGCGTCGCGGGTAAAGGGGCTGGCGCTGGAGCAGCGGATGCTGTATCCGCGCAATGCCAAAGCGACCGTGACGGTGACGCCGGCCGATGGCGCGGCGGCGACGGGAACGCTGGCGTATCTGGACGAGTTCACGGTAGCGCTGAAGGATGCGGCGGGGACGTACCGGTCGTGGGCGGTGGCGGATGTGCAGTACAAGGTTTCGGCGCCGGCGGATGCGCACGCGGATTTGCTGCCGCGGTACACGGACGCGGACATTCATAATTTGATGGCGTATTTGCAGACGCTGCGGTGAACGGAATGCAGAGAAAGATCATTCAGAAGGTCGGGCACCGCTCCCTGGCGGTCGCGGCTCTGATCGCTGTCGTGGTGTGCGGAACGGCATGGGCGCAGGGGGTGGATGAGGGGACGATCCGCAAGCCGCCGAAGGATGCGTGGCCGACGTATCACGGGGATTATTCGGGACGGCATCATAGCGGGCTCCAGCAGATCACGCCGGCGAACGTGGGAAACCTGGGGCTGGCGTGGGCGTTTCAGACGGAGCAGGCGGCGACCATCAAGGCGGCGCCGCTGGTGGTGGACGGGATCATTTATCTCACGGTGCCGGACAACGTGTGGGCGGTGGATGCGCGGTCGGGGCACGAGATCTGGCATTACACGTACCCGCCCAATAAGGGGCTGCACATCGGACATCGTGGCGTCGGGATGTACAAGGACTGGCTGTTCTTCCTGACGCCGGACGCGCACCTGGTTTCGCTGAATGCCAGGGACGGGACGGTGCGGTGGAACGTGGTGGTGGCGGACCAGACCAAGGGATATTGGACGACCATGGCGCCGCTGATTGTGGGGAATCACGTGCTGGTTGGGGTGTCCGGCGATTTCGACAATTTGCGCGGATTCCTGCGGTCGATCGACCCGGAGACGGGGAAGACGCAATGGGAATGGGACAGCACGCCGCCGGCTGGGACCGCGGGCGCGACGACGGGCGGAATGACGTGGATCACGGGGACGTACGACCCGGAGCTGCACCTGATTTATTGGGGCACGGGGAATCCGACCCCGGTGCTGACGGCGTCGAGCCGGCCGGGAGACGACCGGTATACGTGCAGCATCGTGGCGCTGGACCCGGAAACGGGGAAATTGAAATGGGCGTTTCAGCCCTCGCCGCACGATACGCATGACTGGGACGCGTCGGAAGTGCCGGTGCTGGCGGATGGCGACTTCGGCGGGAGCGAGCGGAAGCTGCTGATGCAGGCGTCACGGAACGGGTATTTCTTCGTGCTGGACCGGACGACCGGAGAGAGCCT
>DATJMP010000219.1:0-8296 GCA_035508655.1 Bryobacteraceae bacterium | reverse complement strand
CTCCGCGGCAACGTCAACTGGATGCACGCGCGCCAGTCGGTGTTGTCCTCGCCGCTCTTCGGCGATGACATAAAAAAGCTCTTTCCCATCATCCAGCCCGGCGGGAGCGATTCCGCCGCTTTCGATAACGCTCTCGAACTTCTGCTCATGGCCGGCCGCTCCCTGCCGCACGCCATGGCAATGCTGATCCCCGAAGCGTGGTCGAAGAATAAACACATGCACCCGCAGAAGCGGGCTTTCTACGAATATCACGCGTCGTTGATGGAGCCTTGGGACGGCCCTGCCGCGGTCGCGTTCACCGACGGCCGCTCCATCGGAGCCGTGCTGGACCGCAATGGCCTCCGCCCCGCTCGCTACCTGGTCACTAACGACAACCTCTGCATCATGGCCTCGGAAACCGGCGTTCTGCCGGTGAAGCCGGAGGACGTCAAATACAAGGGCCGCCTTCAGCCCGGCAAGATGCTGCTGGTGGACACCGCCGAAGGCCGCATCGTCAGCGACAAGGAATTGAAGGCCGGCCTTTTCAGCCGCAATCCCTACCAGCTCTGGATCAAGGAAAACCAGATCACCCTGGATCAGCTGGCCGAGCCGCCACGCCAGATCCATCCAGACCCCGATACCATCCTCACCCGCCAGCGCGCCTTCGGCTACACCGACGAGGACATCAAGATGATCCTCAATCCCATGGCCGAAAAGGGCGAAGAACCCATCGGCTCCATGGGTACGGATACGCCGCTGGCCTGTCTCTCGGACAAGCCTCAGCCACTGTTCAATTATTTCAAGCAGCTCTTCGCGCAGGTCACCAATCCGCCCATCGATCCCATTCGCGAAGAGATGGTCATGTCGCTCACCAGCTTCATCGGCACCGAGCGCAACATTCTGGAAGAGACGCCGCAGCACTGCCACACGCTCAAGCTGCCGCATCCCATCCTCACCAATCGCGATCTCGAAAAGCTGCGCCGCGTTTCCCAGGGGGATTTCCTAGCGACTACGCTGCCGATGCTCTTCCCCGTGGCCGATGGCGCCAAGGGGATGGAGCGCGCGCTGAAACAGCTTTGCCGCCATGCTTCTCAGGCTATCCAGTCCGGCTACACGCTGCTGATTCTTTCCGATCGCGGCCTCGACGCCGACTACGCGCCCATACCCAGCCTGCTCGCCATGACCGCCGTGCACAATCACCTCGTCCGCGAGGAGACGCGCACGCAGGTCGCCCTCATCATCGAATCCGGCGAGCCGCGGGAGGTCATGCATTTCGCCCTCCTCATCGGCTATGGCGCCAGCGCGATCAATCCGTATCTCGCGCTCGAAACCGTAGGCCAGGCGGCCTGGCCCGCTTACATCAAGGCCGTCAATAAAGGCCTTCTAAAGACCTTCTCCAAGATGGGCATCTCGACCCTGCAAAGCTATCGCGGCGCGCAGGTGTTCGAAGCCATCGGGCTGAACCGGAAATTCGTCGAGACGTATTTCACCGGCACCGCCTCCCGCATCGAGGGCGTCGGACTTGATGTGATCGCGGAAGAGGCCATCCGCAAGCACAGCCATGCCTTCCGCAGGGTAACGGAATCCGAAACCGAGCTGGCCGTGGGCGGTAATTACCACTGGCGCGCCGGCGGCGAATATCACCTCTACAATCCGCAGACCATCGCCAGGCTGCAGCATGCGGTCCGTCAGGAAAGCGCGCAGACGTTCCAGGAATATACCGACCTCATCGACAAGCAGAACCGCCAGCTCTGCACTTTGCGCGGTCTGCTGGAGTTGAAACCGGCCGAAGAACCCGTCCCGCTGGAGGAGGTCGAGCCCGCCAGGGAAATCGTGAAGCGGTTCGCTACCGGGGCTATGTCCTTCGGTTCGATTTCCAAGGAGGCGCACGAAACTCTCGCCATCGCCATGAACCGCATCGGCGGCAAATCGAATACCGGCGAGGGCGGCGAGGATGAAGAGCGTTTCGCCGACGGCCGCCGCAGCGCCATCAAGCAGGTGGCCAGCGCGCGCTTCGGCGTCACTACCAATTACCTGGTGAACGCCGATGAGCTGCAAATCAAAATGGCGCAGGGCGCCAAGCCCGGCGAGGGCGGTCAGCTTCCCGGCCACAAAGTCGACGAGAACATCGCCCGCGTGCGCCATTCCATTCCCGGCGTTGGCCTGATTTCGCCTCCGCCGCATCACGATATCTACTCCATCGAAGATCTGGCGCAGCTCATCTACGATCTGAAAAATGTCAACCCGCGCGCCCGTATTTCCGTCAAGCTGGTGGCCGAGGTTGGCGTCGGCACAGTGGCCGCGGGAGTGGCGAAGGCCCATGCGGACGTCGTCCTGATCTCGGGTGATTCGGGCGGCACGGGCGCCTCCCCGCTCAGTTCCATCAAGCACGCCGGAGTGCCCTGGGAGATGGGCCTCGCGGAAACGCACCAGGTGCTCGTCCTCAACGATCTGCGCGGCCGCATCCGCGTCCAGACCGACGGCAAACTGCAGACCGGCCGTGACGTCGTCATCGCCGCCCTTCTGGGAGCCGAAGAGTTCGGCTTCTCCACCGCCCCGCTGGTGGCCATGGGCTGCATCATGATGCGCAAGTGCCATCTGAACACCTGCCCGGTCGGCATCGCCACGCAGGACCCGGCGCTGCGCGCCAAGTTCGCCGGCACGCCCGAGCACGTCATCAATTTCTTCTTCTTTATGGCCGAGCAGGTCCGGCAGCACATGGCCCGCATGGGCTTCCGCACCTTTGACGAAATGGTGGGCCGCGTGGACATGCTGGAAGCGCGCAAGGCCCTGGACCACTGGAAAGCGAAGGGGCTCGACCTTTCGCTGCTGCTCTACAATCCGCCGATGCCCAGCCGCATCCACCGCCGCTGCGTGCAGAAGCAGGACCACGGACTCGACCAGGCGCTCGATTACAAGCTCATCGATCACGCCAAGGAGGCGCTCGAGGAGCGCACACCCATCGAGATCCGCCTCCCGATCCGCAACATCCACCGCACCGTCGGCGCCATGCTTTCCGGCGAGATCGCCCGCCGCTACGGCTCCGCCGGCCTGCCCGACGACACCATCAAGTTCCATTTCAACGGCTCGGCGGGCCAGAGCTTCGGGGCGTTCCTGGCCAGGGGCGTCGCTCTCGAACTGGAAGGCGACGCCAACGATTACGTCGGCAAAGGTCTCTCCGGAGGCCGCCTGGTTGTCTTTCCTCCGCGCAATTCCACCTTCCTGCCGGAGGAGAACATCATCATCGGCAACGTCGCGCTGTATGGCGCCACCGGCGGTGAAGCCTTCTTCAATGGCATGGCCGGCGAGCGCTTCGCCGTGCGCAACTCCGGCGCGACCGCCGTGGTGGAAGGGCTCGGCGATCATGGCTGCGAATATATGACCAAGGGTCTCGTCGTCGTGCTGGGTAAGTGCGGCCGTAATTTCGCCGCCGGCATGAGCGGCGGCCTCGCCTATGTTCTGGACGAACAGGCCGATTTTGCCGAGCGGCGCTGCAATCCGGGCGGCGTCGATCTCGAACCCGTGGCCGCCGAAGATGCCGCGATGCTGTGGACGCTCATCGCCCGCCACGTCGAATATACCGGCTCTCCGCGCGGCAAGTGGATCCTCGAAAACTGGGAAGTGATGCTGCCGAAATTCGTCAAGGTCTTCCCGCAGGAGTACAAGCGCGTGCTCGGCGCGGACCGCTCCGTTGGGGTCACGGCTCTGAATGGAGCACTCCGCCGAAAAAACGAACCGCAAACAGAGCCGCGGCCGTTAGGGAGCGGTCCAGTCGCCGCGCGCGAGGCCGCCCATGGGTAAGACCACCGGCTTCCTCGAATACACTCGGGAACTCGCTTCCCGCCGGCCGCCGGCCGAGCGCATCAAGGACTGGTTCGAGATCTACCAGCCCTTCCCTGAAGATCGCATACGCAGGCAGGGTGCCCGCTGCATGGATTGCGGTGTCCCTTTTTGCCACACCGGCTGCCCACTAAATAATCTGATTCCCGACTGGAACGACCTGGTCTATCGCGGCAACTGGCGCGAAGCCGTGCGCCAGCTTCACGCCACCAATAATTTTCCCGAATTCACCGGCCGCCTCTGCCCCGCCCCCTGCGAGGCTTCCTGCGTGCTCGGCATCAACGAGCCGCCGGTCACCATCAAACAGATCGAGAAGAATATCATCGACCGCGCCTTCGAAGACGGCTTTATTCATCCCGAGCCCGCTCCCGTACGCACCGGCAAGAGCGTCGCCGTTGTCGGCTCCGGTCCCGCCGGCCTCGCCGCGGCCCAGCAACTCGCGCGCGCAGGCCACGACGTCACGGTCTACGAAAAGAATGACCGCATCGGCGGACTGCTCCGCTACGGCATCCCCAATTTCAAGATGGAGAAGCACCTCATCGACCGCCGCCTCGACCAGATGCGCGCGGAGGGCGTGCGCTTCGTCATTAACGCCCACGTTGGCGTGAATGTCCCGGTGGCGGACTTGCGCAGCCGTTACAACGCGATTCTCCTCGCCGGCGGCGCCGAGCAACCGCGGGACCTCCGCGTTCCCGGCCGCGAACTCTCCGGCATTCATTTCGCCATGGAGTTTCTGCCGCAGCAGAACCGCCGCACGCTGGGCGATGAAGTCGCCAACCAGATTCTGGCCACCGGCAAGCACGTGGTCATTATCGGTGGCGGCGACACCGGCGCGGATTGCCTCGGCACCAGCCACCGTCAGGGCGCAGCCTCCGTCCACCAGTTCGAGTTGCTGCCCCGTCCGCCGGAGGAGCGCGCCAAGTCTACTCCCTGGCCGCTTTGGCCCATGCAGCTCCGCACCGAAAGCTCCCACGAAGAGGGCGGCATCCGCGAATGGAGCATTTCTACCGTCGCCTTCACGGGCGATTCCGCCGGACATGTGAAACAATTGCACGCTGTGCGCGTTGGGCCTCCTCCGGCCTTTGCCGCGCAGCCTGGAACCGAATTCACGATGGACGTTGACCTCGTCCTGCTGGCCATGGGATTCACCGGTCCGGTTCGTGGTGGTCTTTTCGAGCAGCTGGTGGTGGATTTCGACCACCGTGGCAACGTGGCCACCGGCGAAGGCCATATGACTTCGATTCCCGGCATTTTTGCCGCCGGGGATATGCGCCGCGGCCAGTCACTTGTGGTTTGGGCGATCGCAGAGGGCCGCAAAGCCGCAGCCGAGATCTCGCGCTATCTCGCATAAAAGTGGGGGGCAGCCCCTTTCGGAGAGGTTGGCCCGCAAAACAATCGGAACTTTTTTCGTTTGTGTGACGCCTGACAGCCGCTGCCCGCCTTTCGGATCGCCGCTGGCCATTCAATTGCTAAGCTAGGTACATGCATCGCCATTTCGTTCGCGCGACCCTCCTTCTATGTCTGCCCGCCATCCCTTTGCTGGCTCAATTGCCGAGCAATTCCACTCTGAACGGTAGTTACAACGTTCGCTACCTCGGCGTGAACTCCGTGACCAGCACCGGCGCCGATGTTCCCGTGAGCTTTTCCGGAACTTTCACTTTCAACGGCAACGGCAGCTTCACGGTGACCGGCCAGATCAGCGGAAGCACTCTAAGCACCTCCAGCTCTTTTGCCTACAGCGTCCTTTCTAACGGTATGGTGCAGATGACGAACCCCTTCGATCCCGTCGCTTCGGACGGAACGGTTCTCTATGGAGGCATAGGTTCCAATGGCGTCATCGTCGCCAGCAGCACGGAGTCGATCTATGTGGACTACCTGATCGGCATCCCGCAGGCCAGCGGCGCCAGCAACACGACTCTGAGCGGTACGTACAATGTCGGCAGCATGACCCTGGCCGGCCTCGCAACCGCGGGCTTCGGCAATACCAGCGACGCCTTCTTCCAGGTCACGGCGAGCAACGGCAGTCTTGGCAACGTCACCATGCAGGGCTACACCGTGCAGACCGGCAGCGCCCAGCAGACGCAGACCAGCGCCGGCGCGAGTTACTCCATCACGTCGAACGGCACGGGCACGATGACCTTCCCCGCTCCCAGCGGCGTATCGAGCGCCAACGCGTTGCTTTCCGGAGCCCAGATCCTGGCGGTTTCGAGCGACGGCAACCTCTTCATCGCCGGCTCGGCCAGCAGCTTTGACTTCATCATCGGACTGAAAGCCCCCACCGGTTCCTCCACCCAGATCAACAGCGGCTACTATTTCACCGGCTATTTCCAGAACTTCGACCCGGGCAATTCCTCGGACGAGAGCACCGGAATCTACGGCTCGTGGGGTTCGTCGAACGAGATCCCTTCCATCCAGACGGAGCTCGATCATGAGCGTACCAACTGCGATGCCTGCTATAACGCCTACGACGAGGTCTTCGACGACGGCACCTTCACCTTCGGCAGCAACGGCCTCGTGGCATATACCAGCGATCCCTACTCCGCTTCCGAATATGCCGTTGGGCCCGGGGGAACCATGGTGCTCGGCGTCGGCCTGCAGAACGTGAACTTCGAGCTGAACTTTTACGTGCAGGGTCCGGCAATGACCGCGCCCTCCGGCACCAGCGTCTTCCTGAATCCGCAAGGCATCATCAACGCCGCCAGCAGCGCACCTTTCAGCGCCCAGTATTCGCCAGGCGAAGTCATCACGCTTTACGGCACCAATCTCACTTCCGCCAACAACACCGCAGCCGCACCCTTCCCGAATAACCTGAGCGGCGTTCAGGTGTTTGTGACCGGCGCCGGTTCCAACACCACTCTGAACGCGCCTATCTACAACGTCTGCTCGTCCTGCAATCCTACGCAGGTCTCGGCCGTGATCCCGTACAACGTCACGTCCACCAACGGGTTGATCAGCTTCCAGGTGGTGAATAACGGAACGCCGTCCAACACCGTCACCGGCTACCTCGGCTCCAGTTCGCCCGGCATCTTCACCATTCCGCCCGGCGGCATTTACGATGGCGCCATCGAGCACGGCGCTACCGGCGCGGTGGTGAATACCAGCAGTCCCGCGGCGGCGGGCGAGACCATTGCCATCTATCTCACCGGTCTGGGTGCGATCAATCAGACCGTGGCGGCCGGTGCGGCGGCGCCCACCAGTCCGCTGGCGCTGGTCAATAATCCGGTCTACGTCACCTTCTACGATGCTGCGGGGAACTCGTTCCAGGGCGAGGTCGTCTACCAGGGGCTCGCTCCCACACTCGGCGGCCTCTACCAGCTCAACGTGGTCGTTCCTTCCGGCATGGCGTCCGGTGAAGCGTCCATAGACATCACCACCACAATCGTGGTGGATGCTTACGGCGATCTCTCCGCCGACGTTGACAACGTAGAAGCCACTATCGCGATTCAATAACCCAGAGGGCAGGCGATCGGTTTCGGTCGCCTGCCTGCTCCCATCCGCTGGCAAGAGATTGTCTGCGAGTACGCCCTGCGCGCCTTCGTTGGCGCGGTGTTAGCATAGCGGCATGCTAGGAGTCACGCCGGACGAGATTCGCCGTCTGGTTTCCGCCATCGATTACTCGGAACCGCTCACCATCACCGCCAGCGAAGAGGATGTACGGACAGCCTGCCGCGCTGCCAGGCACTACGGCTTTCGCGCCGTGGTCGCCTTCCCTCAATATCTCGGCATGCTCGTCGATGAGCTGAAGGGTTCCGGAGTGCTCGCGCAGATTCCGGTCGGGTTCCCTTGTGGCGGAACCACGACCTACGTCAAATGCCGTGAAGCGGAGGAAGGCTTACGGCGCGGCGCAACGGACCTGGACATGGTCATGAACATCGCCGCGTTCAAGGCGGGCAATTACGGACTGGTGGCCCGGGATATCGCCGAGGTGCTGGCGGTGGCCCGGCCATTTCACGTGCCCTTCAAAGTCATCATCGAGATCGGAGTGCTCACCGAAGCGGAGAAGGTGACCGCCGCCAGGCTGGTGGTGGACAGCGGCGCCGATTTCGTCAAGACCTGCACCGGCTTCGGACCGGGCCGCGCGACGGTCCACGACGTCGGCCTGATCAAGGAAACCGTCGGGGACAAGATCGGGATCAAAGCCACCGGCAGTGTACCCTCCATCGAGGACGGAGTGGCGTTCATGCGCGCGGGTGCAACCATAGTCGCCATGCGCAAATTCCTGATCGAGCAACTGGAAGGGCTGAACTGGCAACCGCAGCGCGAACAGGACCTGGTCAGCGCAGGCGCCGCGCGTTCCTGAAAATCAGGCCCGGACCTGGCGTCCGGCCCGGATTTGAGACATGGATGTCTCGTTTTTTCTTGTAAGCTACTGATTCTATTAAAGGCGGCGAGACATTCATGTCTCACGAAGTTTTTCAACAGTAAACTGGTTTCACGCCATGAAAGCGGATACCGTCTCGATGCAGCCGATCGGCCA
>DATJMP010000218.1:0-9810 GCA_035508655.1 Bryobacteraceae bacterium | reverse complement strand
CTGCCGATGTTTTCGAACGGCACGCGGTTCCAACCACCCCAGCCATCAAGCGAATTCGCGTATAGCAGCGTATAGGTAGTTCCGGAGAACTGCTGCCCCTCGACCATCACCTGCGGGGTCTCCGTCTGGCCCGAAGCCAGCGTGGTGATGCCGGAGAGCGCCCAGCCCTTCAGCCAGCGCCGTTCCGGTGTCCACGTCCAGGCGATTTCGCCGCGCTGCCGCTGGTTCATCGGCATTACGCCGCGGTCGCCGCCCACGTTGCCGTTATAAGTCGCGAGCGGCAGGGCGCCGAAGATCATCGGACTGGCGTTGTCTCCGAGCGCGCTCGAAAGCGTATAGGATGCCTGCATGGTTAACCCGTGCGCCATGCGCTGGCGGATTTCCAGTACGGCGGCGTTGTACCACCAGGACGATCCGTTCTGCACTTCCCACAGGTGCTCGTACTTGGGGTCGTTCTTCAGCGTAAAGATGTCCGTGTAATAGTAATTGACCGCCTGCCCGGCGGCGTTGTCGATCGTGTAGATCCGGCTGATATTGGTCCCGGACGCATCCGGCGCCTTGATATTCGGGTCGGATACGCTGTACAGCCGGTAGCCGCGGTTATGCAGGACGTTGACGGTGAGGGTCGTGCTGGAGGTCAGCCTGCGCTCCATGGAGATGGTGAGTTCCCGCACGTCGGGGTTGCGCAGCTTGTTCGTGCCGTAAACCAGGTCCGTCATGCCCGAGGGGATGCTGCTGACTGTGGTGTACGCCTTGGGAAACGCCGGTGCGTTGGTCTGATTCGGCACGGCGGTAACGTCGGCCAGATTGATGGCGTTGCCCACGTAGTACAGGGCGTCGAACAGAGAGCCCGGCATCGGCTCGTAAAACCAGCCGTAACCGGCGCGCAGCACCGTCTTGTCATCCGCCTGGTATGCAATGCTCACGCGCGGAGCGAAATTGATATTCGGTGACGTGATGATGCCCGTTTCGTAATAGCTGGAATTGGCTTTGGCCGGCTGTGGGATGATCGGTTTCTCGAAGCGCACGCCGGCCACGATGGTCAGCCGCGGTGCGGGCCGCCAGACGTCGAATGCCCAGGCGTTGTACTGATTGAGCGGAAGAGTGCGCAGCGCCGCGCCCACTTGCTGGTTGAACAGGGTGTAGTCTTTGCCTCCTCCGCCCAGATCCTGCGCGAACGCGGTCAGCGAATCGTAGGTGTACTGCGCCGGATTCAGTTCGTTGACGATGTCGTGGTTGCGCCAGAACTCCCCGCCCAGGGTCAGGGAGTGGGTGTTGGAGGTGAGGGTAAAGTTGTCGGTGATCTGGTAGCGCTGCTCCTCGATCGAGGACGTATTGGGGTGCGGATTACCGGCAGTCACGCCCTCCACGATTACGCCGACGTTGCCCGTGGACAGGCCGGGCGTAAAGGGCGGCTCGCTGATTTTGTCGTCCAGGTATCCCAGCCGCATTTCGTTCAGGGTGCTGCGCGTCGGCGCGCTGGTCCAGGCAGCCTTGCCGTAGCGCACGTCGTTGCTCGTGTTTTGCAGGCCGAGCAGGCCGCCGCTGGCGGCGATCTGGTCGAATACGTTGCCTCCGTTGGGCGCTTTGGCGTTCAGAAAATCGAACGAACCGGTGAAATTGTTGCGCTCGCTGCGCCGGTAATCCACCTTGCCCAGCGCGTTCACCCAGTTTTCGGTCAGCGGCACCGCCGTATTCATCTGCGATTGCAGAAACCGGATGGCCGCGGTGCACTGGGCGGGGGTCGCCGGGGAATGGCAGTTGGAAGGGTCGATGGTCTGGCCGTCGCTGCTCAGCAGGGGGCTCGTGATCCGGTTCAGCCCCTGGCCTGTGCCGTCCAGCACCTCGACATTGCCGAAGAAGAAGATCCGGTTGTGAATCACCGGCCCGCCGGCGGTCGCGCCGGCCTGGTTCTGATGTCCAAAGAGTTTTTGTCCCAGCCCGAACTTGTCGCTGGCCGCCAGCGAGCTGTTCGCGAAATAATCGTAGGCGGAGCCGTGAAAGTCGTTGGAGCCGTGGTGTGTCACGGCGTTGATCACACCGCCGCTGGAGGGTCCGAACGGCGCCAGGTAATTTTCCGAAAGCACCTGGAACTCCTGCGTGGCCTCCAGGGACAGCAGATTGCCGAGAGCCGGCTGCGACGGGTAATACGTGTTCGTGGTGTCGACGCCATCCATCACGAAGAGGTTGTTGGTGCGGCCCGCCAGCATGGCTTCGCCCGTGCGGTGGTCGATTCCGGCCAGCGGATCGGACTGCACCAGCGGATCCACCCGCAGAACAGTCGAAGGCAGATTCTCCACCTGGCGCTGCCCGACGAGCGTCCCCTGGCCGTTCTGCGTCTCCTGGATCTGCGGCTTGGGAATGTTGCTCTCGTCGCCCTGATAGCCGGCGGTGTGCTTCAGCGTGACGCGGAAATTCATGGTTTGGCCGAGGGCCAGGGTGAACGTACCGCTATCCCACTCGACGAAGCCTTTCCGCGTGATCTTGATCTGGTAGCCGGCAGAGGGGACCAGCGAAGGGGCATCGAAGACGCCGTCATCCGACGTGTTCATCACACGGCGTAAGCCCAGACTCGGGTTGGACAGAGTCACGGTCGTATCGGGAATGCCGTCCCCGGCCAACTCCATCACCCGGCCTGTGACCGCTGCCGAGCCGGCTCCGGCTTGCGCCCACGCTCCTGCGGTTACCATCAGCGCGAGCGTAAAAATGATTGCGATTCGTCTCATTACCTGACCTCAACAGAAATAACCCTGGATTGCATTCGGTATATAAGGAAGCGTCCGATAGGTTACATTGTAATCCGTTGATTCGCCTGCCCGTAAGGTGCCGCGAATCCACTCCTGTGGCGGATTCGCCACACCCTGCCGGGCAGCGTCCGGAACCTCCTGCTCATCCGCGCTCCGGTCCGTCCGTTGGCCCGAAAGGGCTAGGCCTGGCTACCCCGGGGGCGTCATCCAAACAGCGGCCGCCATGAATTATCATGAAGCTACACACTTTACCGTTGCGCCTGTCGTGTACCCATGTGGATCGTAAGACTTGCCCTTAGGCGGCCGTATACCTTTGTCGTGATGGCGTTGCTCATCGCCATTCTTGGCGCCAGCGCGATCGTCACCATGCCGGTCGATATCTTTCCGTATATCGATATCCCGGTGGTCAGCATCGTGTGGAATTACGGCGGCCTTTCGCCCGAGGAGATGGAAAAGCGAATGGTTACCATCTTCGAGCGCGCCATGACCACTACCGTCAACGACATCGAGCACATCGAGTCGCAGTCGTATAGCGGCGTTTCCGTGACCCGAGTCTACTTTCAGCCGAACGCCAAGGTAGAGGTTGCGCTCTCTCAGGTAACTGCCATCTGCCAGACGCTGCTCAAGATCTTCCCGCCAGGTACCACGCCGCCCAGCATTATTAAATACGACGCCTCCAGCGTCCCCATCCTGCAGTTGGGGCTGG
Source organism: Bryobacteraceae bacterium (assembly GCA_035508655.1). Taxonomy (GTDB): domain Bacteria; phylum Acidobacteriota; class Terriglobia; order Bryobacterales; family Bryobacteraceae; genus DATGMB01. Next base: position 6,357 of record DATJMP010000218.1, on the reverse strand, counting down.
AAAGCCAGTCCCTGAGCGAGCAGGAACTCTTCGACCTCGGCCAGAATTTCATTCGTACCCAGCTCGCCACCATCCAGGGCGCCGCCGTTCCGCTTCCTTATGGCGGCAAGTTCCGCGCCGTGATGGTCGACCTCAATCCGGAGCAGCTCTTCGCCAAAGGGCTTTCTCCCGCCGACATCTCGACCGCACTGGGAAACCAGAACCTGATTCTGCCCGCCGGCGACATCAAAATCGCCGACAAGGACTACCAGGTGCGCCTGAACAGCAGCCCGCGTATCCTGGATGCAATCAACGCCCTGCCGGTCAAGGTGGTCAATGGCGCCACCGTCTACATGCGCGACGTGGCGCAGGTGCACGACGGTTATAATCCGCAAACCAGCATCGTGCGGACCAACGGAACGCGCGGCGCGCTGCTCACCATCCTCCGCAACGGTAAGGCGTCCACGCTGGCGGTGGTCAACAATGTCAAAAAGGCGCTGCCCAGGATTCTGGCCGGCATGCCGCCGGCGCTGCACGTGCGCGAGCTCTTCGATCAATCGCTGTTCGTGCGCGCCGCCATCCAGGGTGTGGTGCGGGAAGCCATAACCGCAGCCTTCCTCACCGGCCTCATGATCCTGATGTTCCTGGGAAGCTGGCGCAGCACCGTGATCGTCTGCATTTCGATTCCGCTCTCCATCCTGGTTTCGCTCATCGTTCTGAGCATGATGGGGGAGACCATCAACGTCATGACGCTGGGCGGCCTGTCGCTGGCGGTCGGCATCCTGGTGGACGACGCCACGGTGGAAATCGAAAACACGCACCGAAACATGGCGATGAAAAAGCCGCTGGTGCGCGCGGTGCTGGACGGCGCGCAGCAGATCGCGGCGCCGGCCTTCGTTTCCACCCTTGCCATCTGCATCGTGTTCGTTCCGGTTCTGCTCCTCACCGGCGCGGCCAAGTACCTGTTCACGCCGCTCGCCATGGCCGTGGTGTTCGCCATGCTCGCGTCCTACCTGCTTTCCCGCACCCTCATCCCCACCATGGTGCACTACATGCTTAAGCCCGAAGTGCAGTTGTACGCCAGCGGGCAGCATGGGGAGACCGCGGGGGGCAAGGGCGTCATTTGGAAGATCCACTATCTGTTCAACTACCGCTTTGAGAGGATGCGCGCGTCGTATACGGCGTTGCTCGATTGGTGCCTGGAACATCGCGGGCTGGTGGTGGCCGGTTGCGGCCTCTTCATCTTCGGCTCACTCCCGCTGGCCCTGTTCATCGGCCGCGATTTCTTTCCCACGGTGGATTCCGGACAGATGCGCCTGCACGCCCGCGCGCCCTCCGGTACCCGCATCGAGGAAACCGAGCTCCGCTTCGCCGCGATCGAGGACCAGATCCGCCAGGTGATTCCCCCGCGCGAAATCGACACCATCATCGATAACATGGGCATTCCCAACGGCGGCTTCAACCTGGCTTTCGGTGACAGCACCACCATCGGCACCGGCGACGGCGACATCCTCATTTCCCTGAAGGAAGGGGATCATGGTTCCACCGCCGTCTACACCGATCAGCTTCGCAAGCGCCTCAACGAGAAATTTCCCGACACGACGTTTTTCTTTGAGGCCGCCAACATCACCAATCAGATCCTCAATTTCGGCCTCCCCGCGCCCATCGATGTGCAGGTGCTCGGCCGCAGTGCCGAGGCCAATTACGCGATCGCGCAGCAGCTGGAGCGCGAGATTACGCGTGTGCCCGGAGCCGCGGACGTCCATATCCACCAGGTGGTGGATTGGCCGGAGATCGACGTCGACGTGGACCGGGACAAGGCCGGCCAGGTGGGCCTGACCCAGAGGGACGTCAGCAACAGCCTGCTGATTTCGCTCAGCGGAAGCGGCCAAATCGCCCCCACCCAGTGGCTCGATTTCCGCACCGGTGTCAGCTACTTCGTCACCGTGCAGACGCCGCAATACCGCCTGGATTCCATGCCTTCCTTACTGCACACGCCCATCGTGCCGCCCTTCACCAACGTCAACAGCACCACGCCGACTTCGCTCGCCGGCGTCGCCAACGCGGGCGATTCCTTCGTGGCCGCGGCGCCTAACCAGAATTCGATGGCCTACGGCAATCCCGGCGCGGCCGGCGCCACGCCCCAGCTTCTCTCCAACCTGGCGGCCGTCTCGCGCAACGTGGCGCCGGAGATCATCAATCATTACAACGTCCAGCCGGTCTTTGACATCTACGCCAACCTGGACCGGCGGGACCTCGGCGCCGTCGGCAGCGAGGTGGAAAAAATCGTGGACCGCATCTCCGCCAGGCTCCCGCGCGGCACCACCGTCGACGTGCGCGGCCAGATCGCCACCATGCAGAATTCGTTTTACCGCCTCGGCCTGGGAATGGCCTTTGCCGTGGTGCTCGTCTACCTGTTGATGGCGGTGAATTTTCAGTCGTGGCTGGATCCGTTCATTATCCTGATGGCGCTGCCCGGCGCGATGGCGGGCATCGTTTGGATGCTCTTCTTGACGCAGACCACCTTCAGCGTGCCCTCGCTGATGGGCGCGATCATGTGCATCGGCGTGGCCACCGCTAACAGTATCCTGATGGTAGTCTTCGCCAATGACCAGCGGGAGGAAGGCATGGATTCCCGGGTGGCGGCGCTGGCGGCTGGCAATACCCGCATCCGTCCCGTGCTGATGACGGCCTCCGCCATGATCATCGGCATGCTGCCCATGGCGCTCGGAATGGGCGAGGGCGGCGAGCAGAACGCGCCACTGGGACGAGCGGTCATCGGAGGCCTGCTCCTGGCGACGGTGACCACGCTGTTCGTGGTCCCGCTGGTCTACAGCGCGCTCCGCACCAAGCCGCCGATCGACCACGAGAAGCGCATCGTGGAGGAGGAGCACGAATATCTCCGCGACGAACTGCGGCGCGAGGAGTTGTCATGAGCCCCATACAAGCCAACCGAACCGAAGAACAGCTTCGTGCCGAAATCGAGGCGCTGAAGAAGCAGTTGCAGGAAGCGGCGGCCGGCCATGCCCGGCCCGCACCCTCCGGCCCGTCCTTCTCCACCTTGGCGATAGTCCTTCTGCTGGTGGCCGCGCTGACGGTGGCCGGGTATTTTCTCGGCTATCTGCCCCGCCAGCGGCGCGAGCAGGTATTGGCGGCGGAAACCAAGGCCGAAATCCAGAGCCTGCCGGTGATCAACGTGCGCCCGGTAATGCGCGCCGACGCGCGCAGCAGCCTGGTGCTGCCGGGCAACATCGAGGCCATCACCGAAGCTCCGGTGTTGGCCCGCGCCAGCGGCTACATCCGCAAACGCTATGTGGACATCGGCGACCGCGTCACCTCGGGACAGGTGCTGGCGGAGATCGAAGCTCCCGAATTGAACCAGCAGATCAAGCAGGCGCAGGCCTCCATCGATCAGGCCAACAGCACCGTCCAGCAGGCCGAAGCCGCCCTGGTGCAGGGCCGGGCCAATGAAAATCTGGCCAAGGTTACGGCCCAGCGGTGGACGAATCTGCTGGCCAAGGGCGCCGTTTCGCGCCAGGAAACCGATACCTACAACGCGCAGTACGCGGCGCAACAGGCCAACGTGCTCGCCCTCGAAAAGGCGGTGGCTGCGGCGCGCAGCAACGGCGCGGCCGTGGAGGCCAACCTCGCCCGCCTCAACGAACTATTCGGCTTTCTCACCGTGCGTGCTCCGTTCGCCGGTGTGATCACCGTGCGCAACATCGATAACGGGGCGTTGGTAACGGAGAGCAGCACGCTGCTCTACCGCATCGCGCAGACGGACCGGCTGCGCACGTACGTGAACGTGCCGCAGGCGGATGCGGATTCGGTGCGGGTGGGCCAGAAAGCCACGCTGCGGATTCCGGGAATGTCCAACCGGGAATTTCCGGGCGCGGTGACCCGTACGGCCAACGCGCTCGATCCGGCCTCCCGCACACTGCTGGTGGAAGTCCAGGCTGCCAATCCCACCGGCGTCCTGCTGCCGGGAATGTACGCCCAGGTGGATCTGGCCGTGCCACGGCAGGATCCGCCGCTGCTGATTCCCGCCGATACCTTGGTGGTCCGCGCCAACGGACCTCAGGTTGCCGTGGTGGGCGGTGACGGAACCGTGCATTACCAGCGCGTCGAGCTCGGCCGCGACTTGGGCGATCGTCTGGAAGTGCTGCGTGGCATCTCTGACGGCCAGCGGCTTGCGGTCAATCCCGGTGATGCGGTTCGAGAGGGCGTGAAAGTGAAACCGGTGCTCGCACCGGAGAAGAAGAACAACTGAAATGCTCAGGAAATTCATCAGGGGCCAGGGACCATGGGCCAGGGGTCAGGGCAGGGGACACGTATCCGAAGCGGTGAGCGCCTCCCCGGTCCCCGGCCCCCGGCCCCCGGCCCCCAGGGTCTTAGCGGCCGTCCTCGCCGCGTTACTTTCAGGCCTCCCCGTCTGGGCTCAGGGGCCGCCTGTCAGCTTTCAGAACTCTCAGCGTGTTCAGGACCTGATGCGCGCGGGGAACCTGTACTTGTCTTTGCAGGATGCTCTGGCGCTGGCCATCGAGAACAATCTCGATATCGAGCTGGAGCGCTACGGTTTTCCGGCCGCGGACGCGGAGCTGCTGCGCGCGCAGGGTGGCGGCGTGACGCGCGGCCTCAATTACACCCTGGCGGAAGCGCCGTTGGGCGTGGGCGGCCCGCTCAGTCCCGTGTTGACCAACGCGGCCACGGCGGGTGTCGCCACCACCGGAAGCTCGGTGGCCACCAATGCCAGCGAGTTGGGCGTACTGGGCGAAGCGCAGGACAATCTAGCCATCCTTGGGACCGTCACGCAGTCTACGGGAACGGCCATTCCGGTCTTCGATCCGGCGCTGGTCGGACAATTGAACTGGACCCACAACACGACTGTCCAGACAGACCCGCTCGCCATCGGCGGCCCAAACGCGCTGGTCAACAGCAGTCTGCTCGCTAACGCCGGTATCCAGCAGGGCTTCGCCAGCGGCGCGCAGGTCGGCTTCAACTTCGACAACAACCGCCAATCCGTGAACGCCCTCAATTCGGCCTACAACCCGTATCTCGGGTCGAGCCTTGGCCTTACCATGACCCAGCCGCTGCTGCGCGGATTCGGCGCGGCGTTGAACCGCCGTTTCATCCGCATCGCCGGCAACGAGCGCCGCATTTCCAGCCTCCTCTTCCAGCAGCAGTTGATCGCCACGGTCTATGGGGTGGTGCGGTTGTACACGGATTACGTCGCCCTTTCCGAAGACGAAAAGGTGAAGCAGGAGACCTTGAACTCGGCAGAGAAGCTGCTCGCCGATACAAAGGCGCAGACGGAAGAAGGCACGTTGGCGCCGGTCGAGTTGACGCGGGCCAACGCGCAGGTGTTCTCCGCACGCCAGGACCTCATTAATGCCCGCGGTCTCCGCGAAGAGCAGGAAGCGATCCTGAAAAACGTTCTCACCCGCCGCGGCAACGAAGACCCGGCCGTGCAGGCGGCGCGCATCATCCCTCTGGACGTGCTCAACGTCCCCGAGACCGAGCAGATCCGGCCCATGCAGGACCTGATCGCCGAAGCGCTCGGCAATCGGCCGGACCTGGGCCAGGCGCAATTGCAGATCAACAACGCGCAAATCGGCCTGGAAGGCGACCGCAGCGCCGTGAAGCCGGAACTCGATCTGGTCGGTATCGCGGCAAATAACGGCTTGGCCGGCCCGGCTACCAGTTTCGGTCCTTCGGGTTACTCGGTGAATATCGGCGGTTTTGGCACCGCGCTCGATCAGATTTTCACGCGGAAGTATCCCACCTACGGTGTCGGCGTGCAGTTAACGCTGCCGATCCGCAACCGCATCGCCGAGGCCGACCTGGCCCGCGACCAGGTTCAGATCAAGCAGGGCGAGGTGCGGCTGCGGCAGTTGCAGAACCAGGCGCGGCTGGAAGTGGAAGACGCGCTCATCGCCATGCGGCGCGCCCGGGCCTCCTATGAAGCCGCCGTGGAGGCGCGCAAGCTGCAGCAGGAATCGCTCGAAGCGGAGCAGGCCAAGTTTGACGTGGGCGCCTCTACGGCCTTCTTCGTCATCCAGTACGAGAGCCTGCTGGCCCAGGCCAAATCCACCGAGGTGGCGGCTAAGAGCTCATACGTGAAAGCCCGTGCCGCGCTCCAGCGCGCCATGGGCACGATTCTGGACGAAAACCACATCTCGATTGACGCCGCGATCCGGGGCAAAATGTAGGATTTGAGACAGCGATGTCTCAAAGACATTTAGACGGTGGCTTGTTTTCAGCAGCTTACAAGGTGCCGGCGAGACATCCATGTCTCAAACGCGCCCGGCCGGCAGCAGCTGAAAACCTGTACGTGATCGCTGACGGCTATCTTGCCAGCGGGTCCGGCCGCAACTGGAA
>DATJMP010000217.1:0-8635 GCA_035508655.1 Bryobacteraceae bacterium | reverse complement strand
ATTTATTTCGATGCCGAGCCCAACCCCTATGGATCGCCGCGATTTCCTGAAACTGGCTGGAGCGGCGGCGGCCGCCGGGCCGCTGGCGGGGCAGCAGATGCAGATGCAGATGCCGGTGCCGGAGCCGGGGCCGATGACGGCGGCGGTTTCGGGCGCCAAGGAGATTTCGGGACCGGTATTCAACCTCGAAATCGCGCCGGTGATGGTGGAACTTGCGCCCAACCGGATCGTGAGTACGATCGGGTACAACGGCATGTCGCCCGGACCGCTACTGCGCATGAAGGAAGGCGGCGCGGTCACGGTCAACGTCGTCAACAAGACGGATACGCCCGAGTATGTCCATTTCCACGGTCTGCTGATTCCGTCCGACGTGGACGGTTCCGAAGAGGAAGGTACGCCGCCGGTGCCGCCGCATGCCAGCCGCAGCTACCAGTTCACGCCGACGCCCGCCGGCACCCGCTGGTATCACACCCACTGCATGTCGATGGACGATCTGCACCGGGGGACATACACCGGACAGTTTGGGTTTCTGGTCGTGGAAGGCGGGGCCAACCCGGGCAACTACGATCAGGAACATTACCTGGCACTGCGCGACTGGGAGCCGTACTTCACATCGCAGTACATGGATACCGACGATCTCGACCCCTCGGGGCCGAAACCGGAGAAGCCTGCGGTGCTGGATACGCGGCCGCCGGGGCTCGAGGTGGCGGCCGACCTGTATTCGATCAACGACAAAGCGCTGGGGGCAGGCGAACCGATCCGGGTGCGGGCGGGCGAGCGCGTGATGTTCCATTTTCTGAACGCCAGTGCGATCGAGAACCGGCATCTGGCGCTGCCCGGGCATAAGTTCAATATCGTAGCGCTTGATGGCAACCCGGCGCCGCGAAGCGCGGCGGTGGATGTGTTGATGCTGGGGCCGGGCGAGCGCATCGACGCCTGGGTGGCGATGAATCAGCCGGGTGTGTGGGTGATGGGAGCGCCCGAAGATCCGGTGCGCGACGGCGGACTCGGCGTGGTGATCGAGTATGCCAACCAGCGGCGGAGCCCGCAATGGATGCCGCCACCGCAGTCCGGATGGGATTACACGCTGTTCGGCAAGGCGGCATCGGCACCGGCGCCGACGGAGCGGCTGGAGATGATTTTCGAGAAGGTGCCGCGCGGGGCCGGGAAGTTCAACCTGTTCACAGTGAACGGCACGCCTTATCCGCATGGCCGGGAGTTCGTGTTGAAGCAGGGGGCGCGCTACCGCCTGACGTTCCGCAACCGTACGGACGATTCTCATCCGCTGCACCTGCATCGGCATCAGTTCGAGATCGCGGAGATCTACGGAAGGGCAACGGCGGGCATCATCAAGGATACGGTGGTGGCTCCCTCGTATGGGCGGGTGAGCGTGGACTTCACCGCCGACCAACCGGGACCGACGCTGTTTCATTGCCATATCCAGCACCATATGGATTACGGGTTCAAAGCACTGCTAAAGTACGCCTGAGTCGCAACAGGCGGGTTCCCCCGGGCAGACGTTCGAGCCAAGCGATGACTTAGCGCAGCCAGAATCTCGCGCCCCTCAGCGCCGGCGGTATAGGTAGAGCGCCGGGCCGAAGACATTCCCGCACTCTCCGGTGATCGTGCTCGCCGGAAGCTACTTCATACCCGAGTGGATCGTCGGCGACTCGCACATTGGCCCGAAACCGCGTTCTAGAGATTGCCTCACGTCTTGGGATTATGCCGTAGACCCTCACACCAGACCGTCGATGAGTGCAGTCCGGCGACGCGGTTTTGGGCACAAAATGGCACACCAAGAAAAGCGGCGTGCAAGTTATTGCAAATAAATGGTGAAATGTGGTGCGGAGAGGGGGACTTGAACCCCCACGAGATTGCTCCCGCTAGCACCTCAAGCTAGTGCGTCTGCCAATTCCGCCACCTCCGCAAGTGTTTGGCAACTTTGAGTTTACCACGACTTCTCCAAATGGGGGCCGTAGTGGTCTGTAGTGGTTCTCGATGCCTAAAAACGCCGCTTCCCCATGGTGCCAAGGAGCCTGAATTGCGACGCCGAACCGGCAAATTTTTTAGATTGAGGGCGTGACGATCACGCCAGAACGGAGTCGGGATGCCGCAATCCGACTTCTGGGTACCTATCTGGCAAACTCCCGGAGCCGTGCTGACTAATTGTCCACTCGGACCTGACGCGGTCACATGTGCCTTTTAATAGCTGGACCTGGAAGGGCCGGACGCAATCGGCGATAGCCCGTCATCATAACCTGCGACGTTTGGAGACCGACGACGAGCACTTCTGCGAGTTCCCACAGTACCACTGGCCGCAACATGCCTTTAATCTATAATCTGCCGGACCCGATGTTGAAGAAAGTTCACCGGGACCATGCGCTCGGGCCCTCAAGCAGGCGTCGGGCTAGGTGAGAATCGGGGCTCAGACAGAGCGCTCTAGGACGTTTGGAGAGCCAGATGATCCGTTTCGAATTTCTTGCGTCTGGATTTACAAGCGATGGCAAGCCCCTTTCGCAGTAACCGCCCAACCCTTCCAAAGACTGTAGTCGAGACGAATCGTAACGTGATTAGAGAGAAGGTGATACGATTGGAGCCGCGCTCGTCGATGTCGTTATGCCGGTCATGGATGCCACTGCCCTGCTGTCGGAGATCGAGGCCCGCCGGCCCCAAATGAAAATCCTTCACGGCGGCGGTTACCGCAAATCCGAGGCCTGCCGGCTTTCCGCGGCGTATCCCGGCGCAGCTTTCATTCAGGGACCGTACTCTGCCAATCAAGTCTTCAAAGTTGTCGCGGAGCTCGTCGGCGCAGCTCAGCCGCAAACCGGCGACAAGCGGCCCTCCACGGTATGATACGAACTGATTCCTTTCGCTCCCACCCCGGACTACCCGCCGCGGCTTCCGCTTCGGTTGTCTTCGCCGCGTGGCTTTTCTCTTCTGTCCCTTGCATTGCCCAAACTTCCGCCGATTTTCCTCTTGCCGGCGGCACGCTCAACAACCAGCGCTACTCCCTCCTCTCCCAAATCACCCCCCGTAACGTCTCCCGTCTCGGCGGGGCCTGGACTATGCACGTCGCCGACGGCAGCGCCACCAGTCCGATGCAAGCGACGCCCGTGGTCGTCGATGGCGTCATGTACCTACCCGCCGCGGGCAACATCCTCGCTCTCGATGCGGCTACCGGCGAAGTCAAGTGGCGCTACAAAGCGGGCAATCCCGCCGCCACCAATCGCGGCGTCACCGTCGCCGAAGGCAAGGTCTTCACCTCCGGCGGCGGCAATACCCTCATCGCTCTTGACTGCCGTACGGGCGCCCTCCTCTGGACCGCCGCCGTAGGCGACCGCGGCAGGACCATCTCTCCGCCCTATTACTACCAGGGCCGCGTCTTCATGGGCATCTCAGGCGGAGAATCCGGTGTCCGCGGTTTCTTCGGCGCGTATGACGCCGAAACCGGCAAGCCCGTCTGGGGCTTCTGGACCATTCCTGGCCCCGGCGACCGCGGCCACGAAACCTGGGCCGGCGATTCCTGGCAATATGGCGGCGGCCCCGTCTGGACTCATCCCGCCATCGATCCCGGCTTGGGCATGATCTACATCGCCGTCGGCAACGCCTCGCCCGATGAGGACGGCACCGCCCGCGCAGGCGACAATCTCTTCACTGTCTCCATCGTCGCCCTCGACCTCAAAACCGGCGCCTACAAGTGGCATTTTCAGGAGGTCCATCACGACCTCTGGGATTACGACAACTCCGTCTCCCCCGTCCTCGCTGACATCCCATATCGAGGCAACACCCGCAAGGTTCTGCTCCACGCCGGCAAAACCGGTATGGTCTACATTTTCGACCGCATTACCGGTAAACCCTTGATCGGCATCGACGAGCGCCCCGTTCCCCAGGAGCCCCGCAATCATACCGCCGCCACTCAGCCTTTCTCCCGCGCCGATACGTTCGTTCCCACCTGTCCCGAGCCCGGTAGCGTCCCCGCCGGCATGAAATCCAGCTGCGTCTTCGGCGCATTCTGGGACGAGCCGGTCGTCATGACTCCCGGCACTCTCGGCGGCTCCTCCTGGGCACCCATGTCTTACAGCCCGCTTACCCATCTCCTTTACGTAGCGGGCGGCATTATGAACTCCGCGTTCACATTGCACCGAGAGGAGTGGAACCCGGCCACCAACCGCTTGCACAGCCTCGACCAAAACCACGGTATGGGTCACCCGGCCGGGGAACCCCGGGCCGGAACCCTGACCGCCATCAATCCCACCACCGGGAAGATCGTCTGGCAGAAGCGCAGGCCGTACCCGCTCGGCGCTGGCAGCGGCTTTCTCACCACCGCTACCGGCCTCCTTTTCCACGGCGAACCGGATGGCCGCTTCGTCGCGTATAACAGCCGCGATGGCTCCGAGCTATGGTCCTTCCAGACCGGCGCTGGTGCGGACGCTCCCGCCATCACCTACGAAGTCGCGGGCCAGCAGTACCTCGCGATCCTCGCCGGCGGCAACGCCTACAGCCGCTCCCCGCGCGGCGACAGCCTGTGGTGCTTCAAACTCGGCGGCACCGTCCCGCCTGCCAGCGCCCCCACCCCACCCCCCGACCGCCAGCCTGGCCGCGGCGGACGCCAAGCTGGCAGGTAATCCAATTACGGGCCGCACATAAGTAAGGCGTTTGTAAAACACCAGTCTGATGATGCGCGCCACGCCACGTTCAGAATACGCGCGACCACTCCTTCGGCCAGCGCTCCACTACCACTTTTTGCTGAGTGAAGAACTCGAAAGCGTCGCGGCCCTGGCCATGGAGGTCGCCGAAGAAGCTGTCGCGGGCGCCGCTGAACGGGAAGAAAGCCATGGGCGCGGCCACGCCTACATTAATCCCGACGTTGCCCACCTCCGCCTCATATCGGAACTTGCGCGCGCTTGCTCCATTGGAGGTAAACAGCGACGCCTGGTTGCCATACCGCCCGGAATTGACCGCCGCAATAGCTTCGTCAATATCCTTGACGTGGTGAACCGAGAGCACCGGCCCGAAGATTTCGGTGCGCGTGATTTCGCTCCCAAGCGGTAACCCTTCGAGCACCGTGGGGCGAATGAAATTGCCCTTTTCGTAGCTCTTGATCTGGGCGTTGCGGCCATCGACCACGGCAGTGGCTCCCTCGCGGATGGCTTGCCCGATCAGGCCTTCGATGCGCGCCCGGCTTTCCGGCGTGATCACCGGGCCCATTTGCACGCCCTCGTCCAAGCCGTAACCGGTGGCCCGGGCGGCTGCCTTGGCCTGGATGGCTTCGCTGAACGGCTTGGCGGCGCTGCCGACGGCAACGGCCAATGAGGAGGCCAGGCAGCGCTGCCCGGCGCAGCCGAAGGCGCTGTCGGCGATGATATTGGTGGCAGAATTCAAGTCAGCATCCGGCAGCACGATCACCGGATTCTTAGCTCCGCCCTGGCACTGTGCGCGCTTGCCGGCCGCGGCCGAGCGCTGATAGACGTAGAGAGCGGTGGCAGTGGACCCGACGAAGCTGACGGCGCGGATGACCGGCGAATCCAGGATGGCGTTGACGGCATCCCTGCCGCCGTTCACCAGGTTGAGAACGCCCGCCGGCAGATGGATACCTTCGATGAGCTGAAATACCTTCTGCATGGTCAGCGGGACGCGCTCGGAGGGTTTCAGCACCACCGTGTTGCCGCAGACCACCGCATACGGCATGAACCAGAACGGAATCATGCCGGGAAAATTGAAGGGGGCGATTATCGCGCATACGCCGAGGGGCTGGCGGATCATGATCTCGTCAATGCCGGAGGCGATGTCTTCGGAATTGTACCCCTGGCTCATGGCCGGCGCGGCGCAGGCCATTTCCACGTTCTCGATGGCGCGCCGCATCTCGCCCCGCGATTCGGCCAGCGTTTTGCCGCACTCCAGAGTGATGGTTCGGGAGATCTCCTCGAAATTGCTTTCGAGCAGGGCTTTCAATTGAAACAGATATTGGACGCGCTCCACCACCGGCGTGCGCCGCCAGGCGGGAAAGGCCTTGGCGGCAGCCTGCGCGGCTTCTTCGACTTCGGCGCCCGGCGAGAGCGGCACCTTACCCAGTTCTTCGGCCGTGGCGGGGTTGATCACGGCCAAGCCTTCGGTCGCCGCGGAACGGCGCCATTCACCTGCAACGTAGTTTGGAATCATAATTTTTAGTCAGTCGGGACAGGCTCGATGGTTTCTCATAGGGCGCCGGTGAGCACCCCTGCAAGCTCCTGTCATTCCTATTAATTCTATGGCAGGATTTCGGTTCAATGGCGAGTTCTATCCAAAACTCGCGGATACTCGATAGCCGGGCAGAGCGCCAAGTCCTCGACCTGCTGGTTGCAGGAGTCAAGCAGGAGGAAAATCGCTCAGAATCATCGATCGTAGCCTTACCTGCTCGATTTTGACCCCGGCCTAGGCCTTGGCTTGGTACCCCAGAAGATGTAGGTACCGAGGTTGCTCGATGTGATGATGTCGGGCGCTCCATCTTTATTCAAGTCGACCACTTCGATCGTCGAGCCGACGCCGCCGCGATTGTAAATCAGCTCCGGAACGAATCTGGCGCGGCCGGGGGCATTGGGATCTCGCACGGTCTTATAGGCATACAAAACGGGTTCCCCATAGGGGTCTGGACCGCCGTAATTCTCAAGATGTGACCAGTAGCGTTTTCCGGTGATGAAATCCGGTATCCCGTCGCCGTCAATGTCGGCGCACGCATTGCCGTGCAATTCCGAGAACGTGACGTTGCCCGCATTCTTCGTGCTGAAGTCGTCCATGATCATGTGCCGCTCAAAGGAAATGGCGCCACTCGAGTCCCGCTTCTGCTCGAACCAGGCCAGTCCCCACGTATGAGCGGCAAGACCGGTGACGACGTCGTTCAGCCCGTCGCCATTCACGTCGTAGACGCACATCTCGGAGCCGCCAGGCAGGTGATCAGGGCGGTCGCCCAGGAACGAAGTCTCGTGATATTTCCAGGTCCCTTCGGACGTGCCCTTCGGCGGTTGCTCCCACCAGCCGTTGGGGGCAACAATATCCAGCCGGCCGTCGCCATTGATATCGCCAACGCCAATCCCGTGCGACGGAGGCGTAACGCCCTCAGAAATCGTGTGCATGATCCACGGGCCGGTCGGGTTGGCCGGGTCCGGCGCGGCATATCCGTAGGCGTTCTGGCCACCGGTCTGGCCGACCGGCTTACCTCCGAAGATCAGCTCGCGTTTTCCGTCGCCGAATAGATCGCGCAGCAGGGCAATTTCCGTGGAGACATTGAGCACGTGGTATTGTTGCCAGCGGCGGGATTCGCCCTTCGGGTTGACGTAAAGCTCTACGTCGTTGGAGGTGATCCGAATTACGTCCTGCCAGCCATCGCCGGTGAAATCCCACGCAAACTGCATCCGGGAGAAGATAGGAGCTTCCGTTCCGGGATTGAATGTATGACCAAGATAAATCTCCCTGTAGGTCGTGTAATCGGGTCCCAGGTAGTAATTGGGGCCGACAATAAGATCCGGGATGCCATCGCGGTTGATATCGGCCGCAGCAACCCCGTAACTATAGGAAAACGGGCTTACGCGCTGCATCCGGTAACGGGGCGAAACATACTCCTTCGACCAGACCCGGGGCTGCAGATCCTTGTATGCGACTTCTTTAAACCGCACGGGTCCGGAGCCGCCGGCGTACAGCGCAATCGGTCCATAGGCTGTTCCTTGATCGCCGGAACCGCCTCCGGCGATCGCGTTGCCATCATTCAGACTCGCGTGCAGCGCACCGGCGTCCAGAATCAGTTGAATCGTGTTCCAGTCGGCCGGGCGCAGACCTGGCTCTGGTTGCGCGGCACCCCTGCCAGCCCTTGCACCACCACGACCGCCTCTTCCGGCACGGCCGCCACCTGCCCTGCCGGCAGGAGGTGCAATTGAGTCGAACCGGGTCGAGCCGCCCGCCGGCCCGAGCTTCTCGCGTGTGAGCTCCTTCCCTTCGGCGTCCAATGTGACCCGGTAGGAATTGAGGTCCCCCGAAGTCAGCGAAACATAGATCCCTTCCATGCCGCCGTCCGAAGTTTTCTCGGCACGGAGAAGAACCCCTGTTTTGCAGTCGCCATCGCAGCGGAAGGATGTGAAAAATGCGACGTCCTGCAAAGACTTGTCGAGCACGAGCCATCCACCACTTCCGCCCGCTCTCGGCGTTCCCGTGATCTCACCCGCATGCGCACGCCAGTCGGCTTGGCCTAAGCTGTGCCAGCCGCCTAGACTGGAACCCTGAAACGTGGTGTCCGGCTTGAAATCCCTCGGACCCGAAAGGGCTAGCGAAGCCAGTAGCAGGAAGACTGCTATGCCTCCCCCAAAGTATGAATAGCATCTCGAAGCAGGCGACATCTTTACGACAGGCATTCGTTCCTCCGCGCTTGCACAGCGCACGCGCACGTTCCGACACACCACGCAATTTTCGATAGCGGTGTTGTGCTAGACGTTGAGCGTTTTCAAATAGGCGACACTCTGGACCGTCAGGTCCCAGGACTGCTCGACGAAGTAGTTGGTCAACCCGCCGGTTTTGGCCGCCGTAAAGATCTTCTTCCAGTCCAGGCTGTCCTGCCCGACGGCAAGCTGGTGTCCGCGGCCGCCGCCGGCCCGGCCACCCGCCGCGCGGC
>DATJMP010000216.1:0-11935 GCA_035508655.1 Bryobacteraceae bacterium | reverse complement strand
GAGTCCACGTCAACTTTTCCGACTTTCACTTTGCCGGCGTATTCGGTGGCCACCAGATCAATGGTCGGGCCCATCTGCCGGCAGGGGCCGCACCATTCGGCCCAAAAATCCACCAAAACCGGTACGTCCGACCGGAGCACTTCCTGGTCGAAGCCCGCATCGGTAAAGGTCAGTGTATTATCTCCTGCCATTTTCTCTCCTGTGTAATTAGAATCGAGTATCGCGAAAAAGATTCAATCTGTGCCCAAAAGGCGCCTGTAAAGCGCTGAATATAAGGTGGCGGACGCCTTCCAGGAGAAATCCTTGCGCATACCGCGCCGCATGGTTTCCTGCCAGGCTGCCTGATCCGAGAACTCCGTCACCGCCGCCCGCACGGCGCCCAACAGCGCCCGTCCGGAGTATTCCCAAAACTTGAAACCGGTGCCCTCCTCGATGGTATCATCCAGACCACCGGTGGCGCGGACCACCGGCACCGTCCCGTAGCGCAAGCTGTAGATCTGGTTGAGCCCGCAAGGCTCGTACCGGCTCGGCATGACGAACATATCCGAGCCGGCTTCGATGCGGTGGGCCAAGCCGTTGTCGAACCCGAACCGCACCGCGATGCGTCCCGGGTTGTCTGCCGCCATCTGGCGGAAAAACGCTTCGTACTCGGGTTCGCCATTGCCGAGCGCCACCAGGTAGAGATCCTCCTCCGCCACCATCTGGCCCGCCACTTCCGCCAGGATGTCGGTACCTTTCTGGCGCGTGAACCTTGAGACGATGCCGATGAGCGGCCGGTCCATGGCTTCCGGCGGCAGCCCGAACTCCTCGAGCAGGTGCTGCTTGCAGACGCGCTTGCCACTCAGGTCATCGGCCGAGTAGCGTGCGGGCAACTCGGAGTCCACGTCGGGACTCCACTGCCGGTAGTCCACGCCGTTGAGAATGCCCGAAAGCACCGCCGATCGCGAGCGCAGCGCGCCATCCATCCCGAAACCGTATTCCGGCGTCTGGATTTCGCGGGCGTAAGTCGGGCTGACGGTATTGAGCGCGTCGGCAAACGCGATGCCGCCTTTGATGTAGCTGATTTGCCCGAAAAACTCCAGGCCGTCGGGCCGGAAGAGGGCCGGATCGAGAGCCGCCTCCAGCATCGCGCCCTTGGGAAACAGGCCCTGGTATCCCAGATTGTGGATGGTGAAAAGAGTCTTCGCGCCGAGGTAGGTCGGGTCGGTGGAAAAGCTGCTTGCGAGCAGTGCCGGCACGAGTCCGGCCTGCCAATCGTGGCAGTGGAAGATTTCGGTGCGGAAGAGAAAGCGCGCCACGGAAAGGGCGGCGCGGGCGAACACGGCAAAGCGAATGTGGTTATCCGAATAATCGACGCCGGATTCGCCGTAATAGCCTTTGCGATCGAAAAGCGGCGGGCAATCGACGAGGTAAAACGGGAAATCCGCGGGAGCCTGGTATATGGCGACGTCGTAGCGGTCGACTCCCAAGTAGATCGCAATGCCGTCGTAGACGCGGCGGGCGCCCTTCAGGTCGATGGAGCCGTAGCGCGGAACAACGACGGCGACATCGTCTCCGCATTCCCGCAGCGCTGCCGGCAGCGCGCCGACGACATCGGCCAGGCCGCCGGTCTTGGCCAGGGGCTGCGCCTCGGACGATACCATCAGGACTCGGGCCACACCCGAATTGTAGCAATGGCCGGAGGCGCGCGGCCCGTACTGTCCGGCCGTCTTCGGACGTTCGAATCAAACTACTGCTGTGGGCTCCCGCCGTGCATCTGGCGCCGCTCTGGCGGAGCTTTGAAGGACCGGTTCGATACCGGGCACCCGCCGGCACCCGCAATACGTCGCGCGGCGCGCCAGCGGGTAGACGCCGGGATCGAGCCAGACGAATTTCGGGCCGTAGCCGCCACGGCGCCGCAACGAACTTGCGGTTGGCGATGACGCGCGCGAGCGTCCAGCGTTCGGGACGGGGGGCGAGCGCGAAAAGGGCTCCGGCCCAAAAGGTTGAAGAGTCCCGTGAAGGCAAGGCACCGCTCAGTCCGCCGAAGGCGATCCAGCCTCCGCCGTACCGCTACTTCCTGCCGCGGCAGTTGCGCGGACTACCAGGGGGAGGGTGGAAGCGGCGATAAGCGGATGGCCAATCGTCCTGCTATGATTCCATAGCAAGGAAACGTGCCGCGGGAAGAGATATTAGCCCAGCTTCGTGAAAGGATTCTCCGGTTCGCGGCATCCCATTTTGCAGGGGACGCCGCGGAGGATCTGGCCCAGGAGGTGCTCATGCTCCTGCACGAGAAATACCCGCACCTCGAACGGGTGGAAGACCTGCTGCCGTTATCGCTGCAGATTACGCGCTTCAAAATGATGAGCCTGCGGCGTAAGGCGGCGCGCCATGGGGAGTATAGCCAGGTCTCGGTGACGGATATTCCGCTGCCGGATCCCGACGCGAGCCCGGCGGACCAACTGGAGCGCAAGCAAATGCTCGACCGGCTGGCTCGCGCGCTGCCGCAGTTGGGCGAGCGCTGCCGCGAGCTGGTGCGGCTGAAGCTCCAGGGGAAGAATTTTCCGGAAATCCAGCAGATCATGGGAGTAGCGGCGCTGAACACGATCTATACCTGGGACCACCGGTGCCGCAAGCGACTGCTGGAACTGATGGGCGGGGATTGGGAGCCCAAAGCGCGATGAATCGGGACGATATCCAGAAGCTGCTGGGCGGATACGCCACCGGTACGCTTACTCCCGAGGAGCAGCGCGCGCTGTTCGAGGCTGCGCTTACCGATCAGGAACTGTTCGACGCTTTGGCCCGCGAGGAGGCCCTGCGCGATGTCTTGAGCGACGGGGCCGCGCGGGCATACCTGCTGGCGGCGATGAATAGCGCCCCATCGCCGTGGTACCGCGTGTGGTGGCGGCCGATGGTGGTGATGGCGGCGGCGCTGGTAGTGGTGATCGGAGTGGCGGTGTGGGAACGCTCGCGCGAGCCCAAGCCGGCGCAGGTGGCGAAGGTCGACCGGCCGCGGTTTCAGCCGGCGGCGGCGACACCGAACGCCGCGCCGCGGGAACTGCCTCCCCCGCCGGAAGTGAAGAGCGCCCGCCCGGCGGCGAAACCGCTCCCGCTGCCGGAAGCGCCGGCTGCCACGCCGGCGTCGCGTCCACTAAACGGCCGGTCGCTAGCCGTGCCGCTGGCAGTTCCCCCACCGCAGCCGTCAGGTGAACCGCGGTTTCAACCGGCACGGCAGCCGCAGCAGGGCCAGGAGCAGGATCGCCTGCAGCAGGTTCCAGCGCCGGCTACCTCGCTGCCGTTCCTGGCCCAACCTTCGGTTCAGATACACGGGACGGTGACCGACTCCACGGGGGCGGCGGTACCCTCGGCGCATATCGTCATCAAATCGTTGAGCAGCGACCTGGTGGTCCATACTTCGACCAACGAGCGGGGCGAATTCACGGCATCCGAAATCCGCGGCTTCACGTACGATGTCAGCGCGTCGAAAGCGGGTTTCGCGACGGCGACGGTGAAAGACATACCGCCGCTCGATGGCGCGCCGGCTCCGGTGAGCATCACGTTGAATGGCGCCTCCACGGCTGAGAGCGTGGAAGTGTCGGAGAGCAGTGCCCAGCTTCAGCCCCTGAAAGCGGCAGAAGGTGGCGGCGGATTTGCCGGCGCAGTTTCGGGCGGAATGAAGAAGGCCGCCGCGACCCAACCGGCGGCTTCCTACCAGCTCCTGCGAGTTGTCCCCGCCATCGGTCGCGTTCCTGTGACGCCAGGCGCCACGGTGCCGGCGGGGAGTTCGTTGACTCTGCGGGTGACTCCGGCGGGCAACGGATCGCTTCGCATCGTCGAAGGAAAGCGCACCGTAGGGAACGCGCAGGTGACGCAGGGGATTGTTTCCGAGATGCCACTGCCTTCGCTCGACAAGCGCGGCAGGGTGGAATTGAAAGTTTACTTTTCTCCCAGCGCCGGGGAAGCGACGCAGAAGCAGCCGGCGTTCACGATGGTGTTTCGCGTCCAGTGACGCTGTCGAGAAAAAGCCGCGCCACGCGCGGGGCGTCGAACTGCGCGACCCAATCGGCTCCGGCGCGCGCGAGTCCGGCGCGTCTTTCCGGGGAGCGGTACAGGTCTTCGATGGCGGCCGCCAGCGCCTCGAAGTTTTCGGGTTCGACCAAGGTTCCGTGCGGGATTACCTCGGGAATGGCCGCGGCGTGCGAGCCGACGATCGGCTTGCCGGCGGCCATGGCCTCGAGCAGGACGATTCCGAAGCCTTCCTGCACGCTGGGCAGGCAGAAAACGCCGGCGCGATGGTATTCGGCGATGAGTTGCGAGCGGGTGATGTCCGCCAGCCAGGTCACGGTGGCGTCGAGTTTCAGGTCCGAGGCGAGTTGCCGCAGCGAGCGCTGGCACGGTCCACCTCCGACCAGCCTGACTTCCAGGGCCGGTATCCGGCCGCGGAGCGCGGCGGCGGCGCGGAGAAGCATATCCACACGCTTGCGCCGGTAGAACCGGCCCACGAACAGCACGGTGAAGCGCGATGACGGCGCGGGGGATTGCGCCGCGAGCAGCCGGCGCCATTCGGCGAGATCGATCAGTTCGGGAACCACCGCGGGCGCGCGCTCCAGCCCGTAAAACTCCTGTGCCTGCCCGGCCGAATAGCGGCTCGTGGCCAGCACCAGCGAAGCGCGCCTCACGTGCTCGCGCTCGCAGCGCGCCTGCACGCCCATGGTGAGCCGGGTGGCGCCCGATTCGAAACGCGCTTCGTCGGCAATCACGCCCTTGAGCGACGCCACATGGCCGGGCGCGCGCGCGATGCGGTAGCCATCCATGTCGAAGCCCACGGTGAGATCGCAATCGGTCCGGGCTTGCAGGGCGCGATTGAACAGCAGGCGCTGCGCGGTGAAAACCGGCAGGCGCAGGCGCGGCGTTTGGAATTCGACGCGATGTCCCAGGCTCTCGAGGGCGCGGGCAAGGACGTGGATGCCGACGTAAGTGCCGCTGCCGCGACGAATATCGAGCGGAGTAGAGGTGAGGAAGCGAATGCGCACCGGGCGACTATAATTGTAAAGGACAACGGTGCCAATCCCCCATAAAGCAGTCTGCCTGTTAAGCGGCGGGCTGGATTCTTCAACCTGTCTGGCATTCGCGCGACGCGAAGGGTACGCCTGTTACGCGCTCTCCTTCGATTACGGCCAGCGGCACAAGCGCGAACTGGAGGCCGCGGCGCGGATGGCCGCGCATTTCGGCGCCGAGCGGCATCACGTGGCGAAGATCGGCCTGGATGCGTTCGGCGGCTCGGCGCTGACGGCGGATCTCGCGGTACCGAAAGCGCGCTCGGCGGAAGAGATCGGCGGCGGAATTCCGATCACGTACGTGCCGGCGCGGAACACCATTTTTCTCTCGTTCGCGCTGGCGTGGGCGGAGGTGCTGGGCAGCGCGGACATTTTCATCGGCGTCAACGCGCTGGATTATTCGGGGTATCCGGATTGCCGGCCGGAATACATCGCGGCGTATGAACGGATGGCCAACCTGGCGACGAAAGCCGGCGTGGAAGGGACGTCGCGGCTCAAGATTCACGCGCCGCTGCTCGAACTGAGCAAGGCGCAGATCGTGAGGCTGGCGCGCGATCTCGGGGTGCCGTTCGGCATGACCTTCAGTTGCTACGATCCGAGCCCCGATGGCGGCGCGTGCGGGCAGTGCGACGCCTGCCTGCTGCGGCACAAGGGCTTCGAGGAGGCAGGCATTGCAGATTGCTGAAATGTTCTACTCGTTGCAGGGCGAAGGCTCGCTGGTGGGCGTGCCTTCGGTGTTCATCCGGACCAGCGGATGCAATCTGCGCTGCTCGTGGTGCGACACACCGTACACATCGTGGAAGCCGGAAGGCAACGAGCTGGAGATCGAGGAGATTCTGCGGGAAGTGAAGGCGTACCCGGCGCGCCACGTGGTGGTGACCGGCGGCGAGCCGATGATCCAACCCGAGATCACGCCGCTCACGGAGCGGCTGCGGGCGCTCGGACTGCACATCACCATCGAGACGGCCGGGACGGTATTCGTGCCGGTGGCGTGCGACCTGATGAGCATCAGCCCCAAGCTTGCGAACTCGACGCCACCGGCGCCGTGGGCGGCGCAGCACGACCGGCTGCGCATTCAACCGGAGGTGCTGCGCGAACTGATGGACCGATACGACTATCAATTGAAATTCGTGATCGCCCGGCGGCAGGACCTGGGAGAAGTGCGGGCGCTGGTGGGAACGCTGGGGGTGGAGCGCGAGCGCGTGGTTCTGATGCCCGAGGGAATCGACCGCGATTTGTTGCGCGAGCGCGGGCTGTGGCTGGCGGAGGTCTGCAAGGACGAGGGCTTCCGCTTCAGTCCGCGGCTGCACGTGGACCTGTGGGCCAACCAGCGAGGAGTGTGACATGACCGCGCTCTCAGCCGACCCGGTCTGCCGCGAGCACCTTACGGGACGGCCTCATCCCGAGAAGCCGGAGCGCTTCGATGCGGTAATGGACGCGATACCGGCGGCCGGGATGCAGCACCTGGCGCCGAGGACCGCGACCGAGGACGAGCTTCTGCTGTGCCACACGCCCGCCTATTTGCGGACGGCGCGGCACGATATCGAAACGGGGCATCGCTACCTGAGCACCGGCGATACGGAGATCGACGCGCGCTCATGGGATGCCGCGGCGCGCGCGGCAGGCGGCGCGCTGAACGCCATCGATGCGGTGGCGAACGGACGGGCGCGGAATGCGTTCTGCGTGGTGCGCCCGCCGGGCCATCACGCGACGTCCAATCGGGGAATGGGATTCTGCGTCTTGAACAATATTGCGCTGGCGGCGCGATACGCGCAGCAGCGTCACGGGCTCGACCGCGTCCTCATCGTGGATTGGGATGTGCATCACGGCAACGGCACGCAGGACATCTTTTATACGGACGCTTCGGTGTTCTTCTTCAGCACGCATCAATGGCCGCTCTACCCGGGGACGGGGCGGCACGACGAGACGGGCGAGGGTGCGGGTCAAGGGGCGACGATGAACTTTCCGTTTCCGGCGGGCTCGGGACGGGCGCAGGTTCTGGGCGCGGTGGAAAAATCGCTGATGCCGGCGGCGGACCGCTTTCGTCCGGACCTGGTGCTTATCTCGGCGGGATTCGACTCGCGCGCGGGCGACCTGCTGGGGAACTTTACACTTAGCGATCAGGATTTCACGGACCTGACACTGCGGGTGATGGAGATCGCGGACCGGCACGCGGGCGGGCGGGTGGTGTCGATTCTGGAAGGCGGATATAACTTGCAAGGTCTGGCGCGCGCGGCGGCGGCTCATGTGACGGCACTGATGGGTGAGTGAGGTTCGCGGCTTACGGTTTCCCGGCTACGATTTTTCCCTCCTGCCAGATGTCGATAACCGTAGCGTGCCTGGGTGCGATTCTCCGCGCCCGGCGGGCATGCGCGCTTCACGAATTCAAAGGAGCGCTGGTTTTCCGCCGAGACTTTCGGTTGTCTCATGGGCCGGTTTCCATCAAGCAGGGAGTACTTTTCTTCCAACTCGGTTCGAATCGACGAAGCACATCCGCACGCGGCACTGCGTGCCCGCCCTGCTGGACCGGCTGAGCGATGCGACGCCATTCCGCGGATGGCAGGTGAGGTAGATGAGCTCGATGCGGTAGCCAAATATTCTTCCAACGCTGCCACCGGGAGAGGAAGCTTCGGCCGCTGAGGGTGCTTTCGACGGCGAAATCGACGCGGCCCCGAGACGAGCCGATGGATTTCGAGTAGCACCAGGCGGCGGGCGCGAATCGCGGCTTCTCGAGGCGGGAACGGCGAGAGTCCTTCTGCCATGAGGTCCGGGTTCACAAACTCAACGATCCCGGCATAGCAAAGGTTGTCTTGCCGGCGCCGTTCGGACGTGCGATGACAACGCATCGGGGAGTTCTTCGAGTTCTCCCCGGAGGTGCGGCCATGGCAGCAAGTTCGCGCCGCGAGGTTTTCCCGCGGCCGCCCCATTCAGCCTGGCTGGCTATTTTCCGACTTTCCAATCCGGCAGACGGCCCGGAGTGGGCGGGGCGCCGGCGGCGTCGAGCTGCTTTTCGAGATTGCGGATATCGACGTCGATCAACTTCTTGAGCCTGGGTATCTGGACGGCGAGCTCGTCGGAGCCGATCTGGTATTGCTCCATCGAAGTCTTGGTCGGGTGGCTCGAGCCGCGGGTGGAATTGGCGGCGGCCTGAATATGTTCGGAAATCGCCGCAGGTACGCCTTCGTTGTGGGAGCGCCAGATGCGATCGCCGCTGAGGGCGAGATTGATGGAATCGAGATCGCGCTGGAGGGCGAGAGCCGATTCGTGGAGCTTGGGCGAAATCGAGGGCACCGCGTCGATGGCGCGCTTGATGGAATCGAGGCGCGCGCCGGCTTCGGTGGCGGCTTCCTGAGTGGCAGTGAGGGCCTTTTGCAGTTTGCCAAGTTTTTCGGAGAACTCGACCATGGTGACGTGCTCTTCCTGGGTGTAGGGAGTTTCGCTGACCACTTCGACGGTTTCCGTGCCGGGCAGGTCGGTGACGACGCCGTTTACGCGCTTGGCCAGCGAGACGGTGTACTTGCCGGGGAGTACGAACGCTCCCGCGCCGCCGCCGCGTCCGCCGAATTGGGCGAACTGTTCCACGTCGCCGGCGCCGCCGCCGGGTCCGCCAAAGCCTCCGCCGCCACGGCCTCCACGCCCGCCGGCGGCGCCGCCGCCGAGCGGGATCGAGGGCGCGAGTCCGATGCCGGTGCCGCGGAGGTCCCACGTGACGCGGTGAACGCCTTGGGTAGCCGGCTCACTTAAGCGGCGGACGACGTTGCCCCTGGAATCCTTGACGGTGATGAGGATGGCGGGCGGCTCTTCGAGCGACTCCGCGCGGAGTTCTTCCGGCGTGGGATAAGGCGGGGTTTCGCCGCGGCGGACGGCGTCGCGCTCGCGCTGCTGGCGCTCCTGCGCCATGGTGCGGATGGCCTCATGAAGATTGTAGGTGATGCCGGCTCCGACAGGCGGATTGGGGGTCTTGAAATACGCCGTGCCGAGGTCGCCGCCGGGATCGTAGGGAACGTATTCGAGCGCCTTGCGGATGGGAAACAGGGCAGCTTCTTTTTGCAACATTTCATTGGTGGCGACGCGGAGCGGGCTGTAGTCGTCGAGCACGTAGATACTGCGGCCGAAGGTGCCGATGACGAGGTCGTCCATCTGTTTCTGGATGCTGAGATCGCGAACCATGGTGGTGGGCAGGCCGACGTTCAGCTTGATCCATTTTTCGCCGCCGATTTTAGTAAAGTAGAGGCCGAATTCGGTACCGGCGAAGACCAGATTTTTGTCCTTGGTGTCTTCGGCGATGGCATAGACGCCGCCGCGTTCGGGGAGATTGCCGGAGATGTTGACCCACGACTTGCCGGAATCGGTGCTCTTGATCAGGTACGGCTTGAAATCGCCGTTCTGGTGGTTTTCGTAGGCGACGTAGACGGTACCGGCATCGTGCTGGGATGCCACGATGCGCTGCACGTAGGCGTTCTCGGGAACACCGGCGGGCTTGTCGATTTTGGTCCAGTGTTTGCCGCCGTCTTCGGTCACCTGCACGAGACCGTCATCGGTGCCGACGTAGATCAAGCCTTCCTTGACCGGCGATTCGGCGATGGAAGAGATGTTGTCGTAGAGCGCGGTGGAGACGTTTTTCTGAATGGCTTCGATGGGCCAGATTTTGCCCATGAGCGGCAGCTTGTTGCGATCCAACTGGCGGGTGAGATCGGGGCTGACGGGGACCCAGGAATCGCCGCGGTCGTCGCTGCGGTAGAGCTTCTGCGCGCCGATATAGAGGCGGGTGTGGGAGTGGGGGCTGACGATGAACGGGGCGTCCCAGTTCCAGCGAAGGGCGGGATCGTCCTTAGCCGGCTGCGGCTGGATGTTGACGCGCTCGCCGGTGCGCTTGTCGAAGCGGACAATGCCGGCGTTCTGCATGGCGGCGTAGACGGTGTTGGGATCCTGGGGATCGACGCGGGAATAGAATCCGTCGCCGCCGTTGGTGACGAAGCAATCGGCGTTGGTGAGGAACTGGTTGCGGGTGCGCACGGCGCAGCCGACGCTGTTGTTGTCCTGCGTGCCGCCGTAGACGTGATAGAAGGGCACGTCTTCATCGACGGCGACGTCGTAAAACTGACCGGTGGGGAGATTGGCCTTGAAGATCCAGGTGGCGGCGCGGTCGTAACTTTCATAGAGGCCGCCATCGCAGCCGACCAGGTAGTGGTTGTTGTTCCTGGGGTCGATCCAGATATCGTGATTGTCGACGTGTTTGTCGCGGGTGCCGAGGGAGGTGAAGGTGCGGCCGCCATCGTCGGAGACCTCGATGTTGAGGTTCATGACGTAGACGCGATCGGGATCGGCGGCATCGACGACCACTTTGGCGTAATACTGGCCTTGGGAGTCGGCGGGATTGCGGCGCTCCCAGGTGGCGCCGTCGTCGGCGGAGCGGAAGAGGCCGCCGCGGCCCTCGGGCGCCTCAATCATGGCGTAAAGGTAGTTGGGATTCGAGGGCGCGTAGTTGAGGCCGATGCGGCCGAGGTCGCCGGTGGGGATGCCGCTGGTCACCTTGGTCCATGTCTTGCCGGCGTCGATGGTTTTCCAGAGGGCGCTGCCGGGACCGCCGTGAATGATGCCGAAGTAGGCGCGCTGGCGCTGGTGGGTGGCGGCGAATAGGACGTCGGGATTTTTGGGGTCCATGACGACGTCGGAGCAGCCGGTGTAATCGTCGACCTTGATGAGGCTTTGCGACCAGGTTTTGCCGCCGTCGGTGGTTTTATAAAGACCGCGTTCGCCTCCGCCTTTCCACAGAGGCCCGGGCGCGGCGACATAGACCACGTTGGAATCGCGGGGATCGATGACGATGCGGGCGATGTGCTCGGTGAGTTTGAGGCCGACGTTTCGGAAGGTGCGGCCGCCATCCTCGCTTTTGTAGACGCCGTCTCCGTAGGACACGCTGCGCTGGTTGTTGTTCTCGCCGGTGCCGACCCAGACGATGGAGGGATTTTTGGGGTCGATGGCGATCCAACCGATGGAGTAGGAGCCGTAGTTGTCGAAGACGGGCGTCCAGGTGGTGCCGTCGTTGGCGGTCATGAAGATGTTGCCGGAGGCTTCGGCCACCATGTAGTGGTTGGAATCGTCGGGGAAGACGGCGATCTGGGAGATGCGGCCGGAAATCATTGCCGGGCCGATCTGGCGCGCCTTCAGAGCGGAGAAGGTGCGAGCGTTGATGGGATCTTCATTGCCTCGGCCGCGGCCGGCGGCAGCCGGGGCTTCATCCTGCGCGAAGGCAATTACGGAGCAGCATAATAAGAGCGAAAACGTCCTCATTTGGCGGAGTATATCAGACATGCGCCGGCTGGGAAGCCGGCGGCAGGGTGAACGCCCGCCGCAGCATAAGCCGGGAAATCAGAGGCGCCAGGCGGGAGGTGTGGACCGATCGAAAACGAAGCCAATTTTGCCGCGGGGCGGAAGGTGGGGCGGGGGACTGGGCATTGGCGGCGGGAGGGACGGCGCGGAAACGGCGCGGGCTTCGGAGATTTCGGGAGCGGCAACGGCAAGGCGCCCGGCCTGGCGGGCGCGGAGTTCGGCAATGGCGCGATACCACTCGCGGCTGGCGGCTTCGCGGCAGCGGAAGATTTTCTGGAGGGCCTTGGGGCCCTGGCAATCCTGGAGGAAAGCGGCGCCGAGGGGGTTTTCCACGGACTCGTCCTGTTGGGCGATGAGGGTATTGAAGACCTCGGCCTCGAGGCGGCTCATGCGGCGCTGGGTCCAATCGGCGGCGACGATTTTGTCGAGGAGGAGGGATTCCTCGGGGCCATCGGGTTGGAACTGGTGGTGGTAGGAGGCGGCGAGTTCGGCGAATTCGGCCTCGTCCTCGCCGGGGATGACGAGGGATTTGGCGGAAGCGGCGTGCTTCAGAGCGTTGAAGCGGG
>DATJMP010000215.1:0-14857 GCA_035508655.1 Bryobacteraceae bacterium | reverse complement strand
GCGCAAGAAGCTTTTCGACGGCCAGGTCGTCCTGGTGTGCGACGTCGGCGGCGGCACCAGCGACTTCAGCCTCATCCGCGTCTCGCGCCAGGGCGACCTGGTGGATTTCACCCGCACTGCCGTCGGCCAGCATTTGTTGCTGGGCGGCGACAATCTCGATCTCACCCTCGCGTGGCTGGTGGAGACCAAGCTGGGCCAGCCGCTTTCCATCCGCCAGCGCAGCGGTCTGCGCCGCCAGTGCTCGGCGGCCAAAGAGCGCCTGTTGAACGATCCGAATTTGCCCGCGGTCGAAATCACCGTACTCGGTTCGGGCACGGCGCTCATCGGCAAAACGCTCAAAACGGAAATCCGCCGCGAGGAAGCGCTGGAACTGGCGATGGAAGGCTTCCTGCCCTTCACTGCGCGCGGTGAAGGGCCCAAGGAGGAAAAGCGCAGCCTGTTCCGCGAGCTAGGCCTCCCGTACGTTTCCGACCCCGCTGTCACGCGCCACCTGAACGCCTTCCTCGAGCCCACCGGTCAGGCGCCGGATGCCGTCCTCTTCAATGGCGGTTTTTTCATCCCCGAAATCTTGCGCGAGCGCGTAGCCGATGTGGTCGGCCGCTGGTACGGCCGCCGGCCCGAAATCCTGGAAAACAGCGAGCTCGATCTCGCCGTGGCGCGTGGCGCCGCCTATTACTCCTACGTCCGCTCCACCGGCAGCGGCGTGCTGGTGCGCGGCGGGCTGCCGCGGACGTACTATATCGGCCTCGGCGAAGCGCGCGAGGGCAAGTTCCCCGCCGTGTGCCTGGTTCCCCGCGGAACCGAAGAAGGCGCGGCAATCGAAATTGATAACGAAGCCCTGCAACTCGTCGCCAACCGGCCGGTCTCCTTCCGTCTCTACAGCTCACTCACTCGAACCGAGGACAAGCTGGGCGATCTCGTCGAATTCTCCATTGACGATGTCGGCCTGCATATACACGCCCCGCTCCACGCTGTGATCCGCTTCGGCAAGAAGGCCGAGGAGCGGCTCATCCCGGTCAAGCTGGGCGCGCGCCTCACGGAAATCGGCACGCTCGAAAGCTGGTGTGAATCGAAGATCAGCGATAACCGCTGGCGGCTCCAGTTCGAGCTGCGCAAGTCCGCTGCGGCGCAGCCGGCGGAGCGTAAGGCCGCCGCCGTCGTCAGCGAACAAGCCGTCGAAACCTCCCTCGCGCTCATTCAGGCCGTCTTTTCTCCGGGCAGCAAGGCCCCGGTCGCGCCTGAGGAATTGCCGGCAAAACTGGAACAGACCATGGGTCTGGGCCGCAACAGTTGGCCGCTTGCCGCTGTCCGCCAACTGGCCGATGCCTTCCTCGCGGCCATCGATGGTCGCAAAAAGAGCCCGGCCTTCGAAGCCCGCTGGCTCAATCTGGCCGGTTTCTGCCTCCGCCCGGGGTTCGGCTATCCAGGCGACGATTTCCGCGTCGAGCAGGCCCGCCGCATCTGGTCGTCCGGCCTGACGCACGGCAACCACGTGCAGTGCGAAATCGATTGGTGGATTTTCTGGGGACGAGTCGCCGGCGGCCTGAATCGCAATCAGCAGGCGGATATGTACCAGCGCCTCTCCGGCTTCCTTCTCCCGCGCGGCAGCAAAAAGCCGCAGCGGCTCAACCCCGCGCTGCAGCGGGAAATGTGGCGCACGGCTTCCAGTCTGGAACTGCTTCCCATCGGAACCAAAACCGAGCTCGGCGATGCGCTGGCGCGCCGCGTCAAAACCGGCGATTACAAAGAAAGCGAGCTCTGGTGCCTCTCTCGGTTGGGTGCACGCAAGCTTTTCTACGGTCCCATCAACCTCGTGGTGCCGCCCGCGGCCGCCGCGCGCTGGGCGGAAACTCTCCTTAAAGCGCAGAACGCCGGCGAAGTCCTGGCCGCCATCGCGCGCCGCACAGACGATCCCATGCGGGACCTGCCCGCGCCCACGCGCGAAGCCGTGCGCACCAGGCTGCAAACGCTGCCGCACGCCGACCGTCTCCTTTCCATCTTCGATGGCGAAGAGGAAGATGAGCGCGCCCTCGGCCGGATTTTCGGAGAAGAACTCCCTTCCGGCCTGGTCTTGGCCCAGTGAACAAGGCCGGTGAAAGCCGTGGTTCCTGACATTCGGTAAGAACGCTACGCCATAAGCAGTCGCATCACCAGGGCGAGGACGTCCACGATCGCAGTCATCGAAAGCGTCCACGCCACCATCACCCAGCTCAATTGTTTGTCGGTCGGTGTGGTGATTCCAATGGCGCCATGCAGACCGCGTAGAAACGCGTAATACCGCCGCGGCACCAGCCCTCCCAACGTCGCGGCGCAAAACAGCAGAACGGCGAGGTTGAAGAGGATCAAAACGGCCATCATACCGTTTGATGCATCAAACCGGCCAGGAGATCCGATGCGCGCGGAGTGACGGTGCGGAATCGCCTGAGCGCTATCAGCTAAAGCTTTCCTAACGTTGATGCAGTAATACAGACTTCGCTAAACTGGAATTTCCCCCCTTTCCAGATGTCCCTCGCAGGAAAGTTAGCCTTTCAGGTCGATCGCGGTGCCCAGATCCGCGGTGCGCACCTGTTTCAAAACGGGGCGGTGCAGGTAACCGCAGTCGAGCCGGAACATCTCCATGCTACCGTCACGGGCGATAGCGGCAATCCTTACGAAGTCTGTATCCAATTCTTCAATCAGGAGTTGCTGGTTTCGTGCCAGTGCCCGTATTTCCGCGACCGTGGCGCATGCAAACACATCTGGGCCGTGATTCTGGAAGCTGACCGCCGCGGAGCCCTCCCGGCCGCGGCTGCGCAGCGGCGGCTCGGAATGCTGGAGACGCGGGAAGAGCAGCAAACCGAAAACTTCGGGCTTGTCCAGACCCGCCGCACCCCGGTGCCGCGGGCCTTCGTCCCGCCCGTCCCGGTGCCGCCGGCATGGCAAACCGAGCTGAGCTCCATCCAAAGCGAACTTGGTCCGGAGGCCGGTCGGCCTTCCAATTGGCCCGCGCACTTCGAGTTGATTTACGTGGTAGACACGGGCGCCTCCCGCGCCGGCGGGATCGTGGTCGAAGTCAGGATGCGCACCCGCCGGAAGAGCGGGGAATGGTCGGTGCCTAAGGAATTCAAGCTCTCCGCGAACCAGATCGAGCTCCTGCCGGATCCGGAAGATGCGCAACTGCTCACCATGCTCATCGGCGGCGTGGAGGCCTACAGCTATAGTTATGCAGGCAGCATCGGTTCCAGCCTGCGCAAAGCCTTGCCCGGTCCGCTGGCGCTCGCGCTTCTGCCGCGAATAGCGGCCACCGGACGGTTGTTCGCCACCGAGCACTTCGGCTATTCCTCCGATTTGCAACCGCTCGCTTGGGACGACGGCGAACCCTGGCGCCTCTGGCTTGACGTCCGCCAGGACGAGCGCGACCAGTGGCAGATCACCGGCTCCCTGCGCCGCGGTGAGGAGCGCATGGCACTCGCCGACCCGGATGTGCTGCTTCCCGGCGGCCTCCTCCTCGCGCACGGCAAGCTGGCGCGCTTCGACCATGCGGGTGGCTTCGGATGGGTGAATCAGTTGCGCCGGCTGAAGGCCATCCACTTCGCCGACCGCGATCGCGATGCCGCCCTCGCCAAGCTCCTCGATTCACCGGTCCTCCCGCCCATGGACATCGATGAGCCACTGCGCTTTGCCGAGCGCCGCGTCACTCCGCGGCTCGGTCTGCGCATCACCGAGCGGCGCGATTGGAACGGAACGCATTTCGAAGCCGTGCTGCTGTTCGATTACGGCCGCGGCTTCGTGGAAGAAGAGGCGGTCAGCCGCGGATTGTGGTCCGCCGGGGAGCGGGTCTACATCGTGCGCGACGTGGAAACCGAAAACCAGGCGCGCAATACCCTGTCGGCGGCCGGGCTGCGTCCGGAGGGCTTCGGGCAGAGCTGGCGGTTCGTGCCTCGGATCTTGCCCCGCATCGTCCGGGAATTGGTGGCGGCGGGCTGGCACGTCGAGGCGGAAGGAAAGACGTTTCGGCAGCCGGGACGCACCCGCGTCGAGGTCAGCTCCGGCATCGACTGGTTTGACCTGCACGCCGAAGTCGAGTATGGCGGCGTCAGCGCCACGCTGCCGCAACTCCTCGCCGCGCTGCGCCGCGGGGACACCATGGTGAGGCTCGGAGATGGCTCCTTCGGCCTCCTGCCCGAAGAATGGCTGGCCCGCTTCGCTCCGCTCGCCGGACTCGGAACCGGCGAACATGGTGAGGATCGCCTGCGCTTCCGCCCTAACCAGGCCGGCTTGCTCGATGCATTGCTCGCCGCGCAGCCGGAAGTGCGGGTGGACGAAGCCTTCGACCGCGTGCGCGAGCGCCTCCGCAATTTCGGCGGCATTCATGCCGCGGAGCAACCCGCCGGCTTCGTCGGCGAACTGCGCGGCTATCAGCGCGAGGGCCTCGGCTGGATGGAGTTCCTCCGCGAATTCGGTTTCGGTGGCTGCCTCGCCGACGATATGGGCGTTGGCAAAACTGCCCAGGTCTTAGCCCTGTTGGAGGACCGCCGCACGCAAGGCAAAGGGCCGTCGCTGGTGGTCGCCCCGAAGTCGCTGGTCTTCAATTGGCGCGAGGAAGCGGCGCGCTTCACACCCCGGCTCCGTGTGCTCGAACATGCCGGCGCGGATCGTGACCTCGCCCGCTTCGGTGAATTCAACATGATCGTGACCACCTACGGCACGGCGTTGCGCGACGTCGCCCAGCTCGCCGAATTCCACTTCGATTACGTCGTTCTCGATGAAGCGCAGGCCATCAAGAATGCGGCCACCGCTTCTGCCAAAGCCGTGCGCCTGCTGCGGGCAGATCACCGCCTCGCCTTGAGCGGCACGCCCATCGAAAACCACCTGGGCGAGCTCTGGAGCCTCTTCGAATTCCTCAATCCCGGTATGCTGGGCGAGGCGAGGGTGCTGAAGATGTCGGGCGGCCTCGCGCGGAATCCCGGCGAGGAGTCCCGCCGGCTGCTTGCGCAGGCGCTTCGCCCGTTCATCCTGCGCCGCACCAAGCAGCAGGTAGCCCGCGAGCTGCCGGAGAAAACCGAGCAGACCGTCATGTGTGAGCTGGAGCCCGAAGAGCGCAAGCAGTACGACGATCTCCGCCGGCACTATCGCGACAGCCTCTTGGAACGGGTCGAGCGGCAAGGCATGGGCAAATCGAAAATGCATGTCTTGGAAGCGCTTCTCCGCTTGCGCCAGGCGGCCTGCCATCCCGGACTGCTCGATCCCACCCTCGCGGAAAAATCCAGTTCAAAGCTGGACGCGTTGCTGGAGCGCCTGGACGAAGTGCGCGAGGAAGGACACAAAGCCCTCGTCTTCTCCCAATTCACCAGCCTGCTCGCCATCGTCCGGCGCCATTTGGACGAAGCCGGCGTGCGCTACGCGTATCTGGACGGCGCCACCCGCAACCGGCAGCAGCGCGTGGACGAATTCCAGAACGATGACGCCTGTGAGCTCTTCCTGATCAGCCTGAAAGCCGGAGGCTTGGGGCTGAACCTCACTGCGGCTGAATACGTCTTCCTGCTTGATCCCTGGTGGAATCCCGCGGTGGAGGCGCAGGCGGTGGACCGCGCCCACCGCATCGGCCAGACCCGCCCTGTTTTTGCCTACCGGCTCATTGCCAAGGACACCGTGGAAGAAAAAGTCCTGGAGCTGCAGAAGAGCAAACGAGATCTGGCGGATGCCATCGTCGGCCAGGATAATAGTGTGATCCGCGATTTGAAACGAGAAGATCTGGAATTGCTGTTGTCTTAGCAGGCGCCGGGGAAAGGGATCGTTCTGCCTGCGGAATCTCCTGAAAGCAAAATCTGAGGTGCCGGTGAAGCGAGGATCATTACGGCGTTTTCGCGAGCCTGCCGCAAGGCCGGCGCGTTTGCGCCGGGCCGTCTAGGCTACGATAGCAGCGGACAAGCTAATGGCGCGGCTCGCCTTCGCCGGAGCTACGTTGAAGTGACGGCGGGCCGACGCAACGACTCGCTCCACCTCTTCGCGGTCCAGGGGTTGGGCCAGCACGTCGTAGCCGCCCACGTTAAGCACTTCGGCCCATAAGTAATCGTCGGCCATGCGGGACGTCACCACCAGTTGGGGAACGGGGTTGAAACGGCGCAGGTCCGTCAGAATCCGGCGCCAGTTCCAATCCGGAACCTGGCTTTCCGCCACCACCACTTCCACCGGGTTCTTCTCGAGGCATTCCAGCGCGCGGCTCCGGTCGCCGGCCTCGAATAGACGCCATTTGCGGTTACGGAAGATGTCGTGCACCAGCGGTCGGTCCGTTTCGTAGGTGCCAACCAGCAGGGCGGACACCAGGCAATCATTCGTTTCACACATGGACACAACTCTCCTTCGCGTTTCGATAGCCATGCCTTTTGAACGGAATGCGTAAGAGCGAAACGCCACCTTCGCTCATTTTTGAGCTTATAGACGTCAGCTAACTGGGCACAATGGCTATTTGCCCGACGCGCGCACACACCGGGTAAAGAAAGACACGATTTGAAAATTCTCTTCTTCCAAAGTTCTGTTCAGTGTTTAACACCGTAGCGAGAGAACGCTTGCCAACTAGCTCGGCGCGGCTTAAAATCCAGGCACTATGCATCCGCCCACGCGAGAAGAATCGCCGCGCGGCACGGAGACAATCCTGCTCGTGGAACCCGACGCGGAGACACGCACGCTCGGAGCCTTCATGTTGACTCGATTGGGCTACTCCGTCCTGGAAGCCCACAATGCCATGGAAGCGCTGAAACTTTATGACGAACGCGGGGGCGGTGTGGACCTTTTGCTGTCCGCAGCCCTGATGCCCCGCGTCAACGGCCACGAACTGGCGAAGCTGCTGGAAGCCCGCGACAGTTCGATGCGCACCTTGTTTCTCGCCGACGAAGCCTATGAACGGCTCGTGCGGCGCGCCGCGGTCGAAAAGAACGTGCAGTTTCTAATCCGGCCGTTCACCATGCACGTGCTCGCAACCCAGGTCCGCAAAGCGCTGGAAACGCCCGGAAATCGGACCCGGACAACAGCGGCTTGAAAGATCGGCGTTCCGCCCCGTTCCGCGAACCGCCGGGAGGCTACTGCGCGTAGCCTCTCATCGTGAATACGTCGGAACGAATTCGCGGAAATTCCGTCTATTCGGGCATCATGGCTCTTGCGAAGGACATCCGCTTCGCCGATCTTTAGCGGTGCTGGGCGTCCCCCCGTCGTTCGGGCGCGAGTTCACGCCCTTCGAAGACCTGCCCAATGGCCCGCCGGTCACGATCCTCCGGATGCCGCAGCCCATGCGAAGTTTATCTGCATTCTCCGCCGCCCAACCACCCTCTCAGATCTTAATCACAATCGAGATCCGACGGTTGCGTGGATCGTTCGGCTCGTTGGGCCGCATCAACTGCCGGTCGGCGAAGCCCCGCACTTCCACCACTTGCCCCGGCGGCAGCCCGTAGGCGTGCAGCAGGCGGCGGGCGGCGTT
This sequence comes from Bryobacteraceae bacterium, assembly GCA_035508655.1. GTDB lineage: Bacteria > Acidobacteriota > Terriglobia > Bryobacterales > Bryobacteraceae > DATGMB01. The sequence continues at coordinate 7,404 of DATJMP010000215.1, read as the reverse complement.
GGCGCGGTCGGCGGAGAGTTCCCAGTTGCTGTAGCCGGATGCCGGCGCGGAGTTGCGGAAAGGGCGCGAATCGGTGTGGCCTTCAATCACGATCGAGTTGCCGATGCGCGTCAGTTCCACCGCCAGAACCGCCAGCAGGTGCTCGCCCGCCGGGGTGGGATTAGGACTTCCGGCAACGAAGAACATGCCCTGCTCGGTTTCCAACAGGTCGATTCGCAAGCCGTCCGCGGTCACGCTGAGCTGGATGTGGTCCCGCACTTTCGCGAAATCGGGCATTCGCTCCAGCGCCTCCTCCACGTCCCGGAGCAGCTTGTTCAGGTTGATCTGCGCTGAGGGTGGACCTCCGCCGCCGCCGGGGCCGGAATCGAGTTTGTGCATGTATCCCCTGGGATCCTGGAAATAACCGCTGATGGCCCGTCGGGTTTTCGGGCTGACATTCATCATCCACAGCACGATGAACAGCGCCATCAGGGCCGTCACAAAATCGGCGTAAGCCACCTTCCACGCGCCGCTGCGGCGCCGCCGGATGGAAAGGCGGACGCGCGGCATGGGCGCTGGCGGAGCAGGCGCAGCCGCCTTAGTTGACGGCATTGACCATCTCTGCGCCGGCTTTCTCCGGCCGCGGCACGGCCGGAATTACGGCGTCGCGCTTGATGACGGTTTCCATCTCCATAAAGGTGGGGCGGATTTCCGGCGGAATCGAGCGTCGGGCATATTCCAGCGCCAGGATGGGCGATGCGCCGCGTGCGTGGGCAATGATGGCAATGCGCATCACCTGCAGGAATTGCGCCTGGGTTTCGCTCAGGTTCTCCAGCCGCGCGGCTACCGGACCCACCACGCCGTAGCAGAGCAGGATCCCGAGAAACGTGCCGACCAGCGCCGCGGCCACCTTCTGCCCGATGGTTTCCGGCGCACCCCCGAGGGCCTGCATCGTAATCACCACACCCAGCACCGCGGCTACAATGCCCAGCCCCGGCAACGCCTCCGCCATCGAGCTGAGCGCATTCACCGGCTCGAACCGCCCGCGGCGCTGCACCTCGATGTCCACCTCCATCAGTTGATCGAGCTCGTGCGGCGCGGTAACACCGATCACCAGCATCCGCAGCGAATCGCAGACAAAGTCGCGGGCCGTCCGGTCGCGCAGAAAATCCGGATGGTTGGAAAAAATCCGGCTGTGTTCGGGGTCGTCCACGTCGTCTTCCAGTTGCATGATGCCGCCCGCCCGCTGCGCGTAAACGAAGATCTCGTACAGCATCCCCAGATTGCCGAGAAACGTCTGCAGGTTGTGGCGCGGACTGCGGAAGGCGGCAGCCACCCCCCGCGCCATCTTGCCGATCAGCGCCGGAGGGTTGGAAAGCAGCAGAATTCCCCCGGCCGCCCCGCAGATAATCAGCAGTTCGGCCGGCTGCATGAGAATGTACGGGTTGCCCCGCTCCAACATGAAGCCGCCCAAAACCGCGGCGAACACCAGCGTGATGCCAAGAAGCGCCAGCATAGGTCGGGAAGGTGGCGCGAACGCCCCTGAAATCCTCATCGGCACGCCGGTACGGAACTTGAGGTCACCAAGGGCTATTACGCTACTACCTCGGGCTCACACCAGGGGTGCAAAGCGCCGATGTGAAGCAGGCGTTTCCGCCTGCCAACCGCTGCAACAGCGGCCTCGCTTGCTCTATTCGCTGGCCCCGCGCCGGTCCGTCAATTGCCGCAGGACGTACGGCAGAATGCCGCCGTACCGGTAGTATTCCACTTCCTGCGGCGTATCCACGCGGACGTTCACGCCGAAGCGTCTCTCGGAGCCGTCAACCGCTACCGCCCGCACCTGAGCCGTGCGGGGCCCGTTGCCCAGTGCGGCGGGAATGCCTTCGATGTGGAAGGTCTCTTTGCCCGTGAGGCCCAGAGAAGCGGCATTGTTGCCAAACTGGAATTCGAGCGGCAGCACGCCCATGCCCACCAGGTTGGTGCGGTGAATGCGCTCGAAACTCTCCGCGATCACCGCGCGCACCCCCAGCAGCATCACTCCCTTCGCCGCCCAGTCCCGGGACGATCCCGATCCGTACTCTTTCCCGGCAATGATGAGCAGCGGAACACCCTCCTGCTGGTAGCGAACCGAGGCATCATAGATGAACATCTGCTCGCCGTCCGGCAGATGGACCGTCCAGCTGCCTTCCGTGCCCGGTGCGAGCTGATTGCGCAGCCGGATGTTGGCGAGCGTGCCCCGCACCATCACTTCGTGGTTGCCCCGGCGCGCGCCGTAAGAGTTGAAATCCTTCGGCTGCACGCCCTGCGCGATCAGGTACCGGCCGGCCGGGCTGTCCTTGGGAATTGAGCCGGCCGGCGAGATGTGATCGGTCGTAACCGAATCGCCCAGCAGCGCCAGCACCCGCATCCCGAACAGATCCTGGACGGAATTCTGCGGGTCCACCATCTGGTCGAAATACGGCGGTTTCTTGATGTAGGTCGACTGCTCATCCCAATGGAAGGTTCCGCCTCCCGGAACCGGCAGCGTGCGCCAGTTTTCATCGCCGTCGAATGCATGCGCATATTCGTGCTCGAACATGCCCTGATTCACGGCCGAGCGGACCGTCTGCTGCACCTCCTCATTCGAGGGCCAGATGTCGCGCAGGTATACCGGAAATCCCGCCGCATCCTCGCCGAGCGGGTCGCTCGCGATATCGATGTTCATGCTTCCCGCCAGCGCGTACGCCACCACCAGCGGCGGCGAAGCCAGGTAGTTCGCCTTCACCTGTGGGTTAATGCGGCCTTCGAAATTGCGGTTGCCGCTCAGCACGGCCGCCACCACCAGGTTCTCCTTCTGCACTGCTTCCGCCACCGGGTCCGGCAGCGGCCCGCTGTTGCCGATGCACGTGGTGCAGCCGAATCCCACCAGGTGGAAATTCAGCGCTTCGAGATACGGAAGCAGGCCGGCTTCGCGATAATAATCCATCACCACTTTTGAGCCCGGCGCCAGGCTGGTCTTGACCCACGGTTTCACCTTCAGTCCGCGCTCCACGGCCTTCTTTGCCAGCAGGCCTGCAGCCAGCATCACGCTCGGGTTCGACGTGTTCGTGCAGCTGGTAATGGCGGCTATCACCACCGCGCCGTTCTCGATACTCGTGGTCACGCCGTCGATCTGCGCTTCGGCGCTCTTCTTCGGTCCGGGAAATGCTTCGAAGAAATTCTTGCGGACCGCCGGCAACTCCACGCGGTCCTGCGGCCGCTTCGGCCCGGCCATGGAGGGAGTGACCTCCGCCAGATCCAGTTCCAGGCTGTCCGAGTAAAGCGGGTCCGGCGTGGCGTCCGTGCGGAAGAGACCCTGTTCCTTGGTGTAGGCTTCCACCAGGGCGATCAGATCCGCGGGCCGGTTCGAGAACCGCAGGTAGGCCAGCGTCTCCTCGTCCACCGGGAAGAATCCCATGGTGGCGCCGTATTCGGGCGCCATATTCGCCACCGTGGCGCGATCCGCCAGGCTGAGGGCGCTGAGCCCGCTGCCGTAAAACTCGACAAATTTGCCAACCACGCCCTTCTTCCGCAGCATCTGCGTGATGGTGAGGACGAGGTCGGTCGCCGTGCAGCCTTCCCGCAGCCTGCCGTGCAGCTTGAAACCGACCACCGGCGGGAGCAGCATCGAAACCGGCTGGCCCAGCATGCAGGCCTCCGCCTCGATTCCGCCCACGCCCCATCCCAGCACGCCGAGCCCGTTGACCATCGTCGTGTGGGAATCGGTGCCCACCAGGGAATCCGGATAGGCTTGGCCGTCGGCGCGGAATACCACCGAGGCCAGATACTCCAGGTTCACCTGGTGGACGATGCCGGTATCCGGCGGGACCACGCGAAAGTTATGGAAGGCGGTCTGCCCCCACCGCAGCAGCATATAGCGCTCGCGGTTGCGCTGGAATTCGAGCAGCGCATTGATGGAGAAAGCATCCGGGGCCGCAAAACGGTCCACCTGCACGGAGTGGTCGATGACCAGGTCCGCGGGCATGAGCGGGTTGGCGCGGTCGGGGTCGGCGCCCATCGCCGCGAGGGCGTCGCGCATCGCTGCAAGATCGACTACCGCGGGTACGCCGGTGAAATCCTGCAGCAGCACGCGCGCCGGCATGAAGCTGATTTCGTGTCCATTCGGGCCGCTGACGCCGCGGGCGACGTAATCGACGTCGCTGGCGGAAACGCGGCGGCCGTCTTCGTGGCGGAGGAGGTTCTCGAGCAGAATCTTGGTAGAGAAGGGGAGCCGGCTGATGTGACCGACGTTGGTTTCTTCGAGGACGGCGAGGCGGAAGTAGGAGTATTCCGTATCACCTACGCGCAGCTTCGCCGCCGCGCCGAAAGTGTTGGTTGGCATCAACTTGATTATAGGCGTGGATGGCCGCCCGGGGATTCCTGATTAGGCACTGCTGCCCACATCCGGAACAAGCGGCATTCGTCTTGCATCTCGAACGTACTCCGGCCCTATGCCCCGCTTCCAACTTGCAGCTATCCCCCTTATTCTCTTCGTTCCAGCCGTCTTTCCCGCCAGCCGTCCGCCGGCTCCGATTGAGTCTTCCGATCCCGGCGGTGTGTTACGCCAACTCACCCTGGCGAATTTCGGCGGTGGCGGGCAGACCACCATCACGGCCCTGCAGACCGATTCCGCCGGAAACATCTACATTGCGGGCACGACCGGACCGTTGAATCTCCCCTTCAAAAACGCGGAGCAGCAGCAGTTGGCCGGAGAACCGCGCATCATGATGACCACCGATTACGGCTCGTCATGGCAGCCGGTGGGGACGCCGCCCGCAGACGTAACCGCCGTGGCCGTAGCTCCGAGCAACGCGCAGATCGTCCTGGCCAGCGGCGGCTCCGGCATTTACAAAAGCACGGATGGCGGCAAGACGTGGCGCGAGGTGTACGGCTTCAACCAAGGCGGAACACCCTACCCGGGCAGCATCGTGATCGATCCCCTGAATCCTTCCTATATCGCGGCCAATGCCCCGAATTCGGGCGCGCTCCTGCGAAGCCTGGACGGCGGTGAAACCTGGGCCGCAACAGGCCAGAATCCGTCAGGCCAGATGGCTTCGCAGGTATTTGCCGATCCGAGCGGGGTGTTGATGGCTGTGTTCGGCGCAAGCGTGCTGCTTTCGCGCGATTGGGGCGCAACGTTTCAGCCATTGACCCTTCCGGGGCAGGGCGGACTTCCTGCGCCCGCCGTGGCATTCGATCCCTCCAACGCAGGGTGGATTTACCTGGACCGCGGGCAGCCGGGTCCGGACAGTACCTTCTGGCTTTCCATGGATTACGGCGCCACCTGGACGCAAAAGGCGTCGCCGAACGACACCTCCTCCGCCATGAGCCACGTGCTCGTCGATCCCTCCCAGCCGAATGTCATCGTCGGAGCGACGGCGGATTCTCTCTGGGTGAGCCAGGATGGTGCGGCCACCTGGACGCGGGTGAGCGGAGGCATCTCACAAAACGTTCCTTCGCCCCTCGCTTTTCCTCGTCATGGCTGCGCTTCAACCGGCGGGCTGTTCGAACTCGGGGCCTTTAGTCCGGATCTCGGCGCGACCTGGAATTCCGCCAACGTCACCGCCGTCACCAGCGTGAACCAGGGTCCGGGATGTTCCATGTATGTGACGCGGACCGTCACCGCCGATGCCTTCGCGGCCAAGTTGGCGCCGGACGGAACGGTGATTTGGGCGGCCTACCAGCCAGGGGCGGTCGCCGCACTGGCGCTGGATGGCCAAGGCAACCTGTACTTGGCGGGCAACACCAGCTCACCGGATTTTCCCGCCACCCTGCCGCCCATCGGCCCCTCGACGTCAACCCAGTCCTTTGTGACCAGGTTCTCTCCCTCTGGCGCCATCGTCTGGTCGGTCGAAATCGGCGGCGGCACGGCGGCCGCGATTGCTGTGGATTCTAGTCAAAACGTCTACCTTGCCGGTTCCGCCACTTCGTCCGCCTTTCCCGTCACCGCCGGCGCGCTCGATAACGCCTCCGCCAACGGTCCCAACGGTTTCCTTCTCAAGCTGGCGCCGTCCGGTTCGCTGGCATACGCCGCCCTCCTCGGCGGTGCCGCCGGCTCGGTGCTGGTGGATGCCGCCGGCGAGGCCATCGTGGCCGGCAACGGTGTCCTTCCGGGTTTCATCCCGCCGCAGCAGTACGAAACCCCGGCCTACGTCATAAAGCTCAACAGTAGTGGATCCCAGGTGCTGGCCGAGACCTATATCTCCGGGTCGCAACAGGATGTTGGCACCCCGGATCTTCCGCTTCCCAACGCCCCCGTCTCGCTGGCCCAGGATGCATCCGGCAACCTGTTCGTCTTCGGGGGCACCGGTGTCGACGTGCCGGTCACGTCCGCTGCTTACAATGCGCCGCAGGCGCTCGCGCGCTGCACGGAATACTATGGCGGCGATGGTAACGCCTTCATCGCCAAACTGGCGGTAGCCGATTGGTCGCCCGTATACCGTGCCATGCTCCGGGCCGCGTGCGGGATCGTTCCGGGAGCGATTGCAGTCGAACCCGACGGTTCGGTTGTGATGGCGATGGCTGCCGGCGTGAGCCTCCCGCTCCACAATCCGTTGATCGCCGGCCCGCCGTGCTCCTATGATTCAAGCGCAGTCGCGAAGCTGAGCCCGGACGGGTCGGCGCTCCAATTTGCCACTTACCTGGACGACTGTCGCGTGCCCGCCATGGCGCTCGCGCCGGATGGGTCAATCGCTCTGGGAGTCCAATCGGCATCGTTCACCGGCCCGGCGGGCGTGTTGCGGTTGCCCCTCCCGGCGGCACCGCCAATCACCCTGGACGGCATCGTCAACGCCTTCAGCGGGGATGGCAGCGCCATGGTAACCGGCGGTCTCTACACCATCACTGGAACCGGCTTTCAACCGGCGCCGGCGAACCTGGGTCTGGCGCCGGGTGAAAATCTGCCGGCGGAACTGAACGGGGTGCAGGTGGTATTCGACGGCATCGCCGCGCCGGTCTTGTCCGTCGCGCCGGGAAATCTCATCGTAGCCGCGCCCGCGCCTCCGCCGGCACGCTTGCGAGAGGGCGCCGCCGCCGGATTCATTCAGGTCCAGATGACCTGGAACGGGTTGCGGTCGAATCAGGTCTGGATGCCCGTCGCCACCTCGAAGCCGATTCCAGGGTTGATGACGAAGAACTTTCCTGCGCTGTCGCCGTTGCCGGCCGCATCCTTGGACGCTTACGCCTTCAATCAGGATGGTACGCCGAACAGCGAAACGAACCCGGCGCATGCAGGCACGAATCTCTACCTCTACGCCACCGGCTTGGGCGCGACCACCCCGCCCCTGCCGCCCGGAACGGTGTCGCAGACGGAGGCTTCGCCCCTCATCCCCGTCTGGTCCACCTGGGACCTGCTCACCAGCCGCCCGGATATGCCGCCGCCGCCCCTGACCGTCACCACCATGAATG
>DATJMP010000214.1:0-18401 GCA_035508655.1 Bryobacteraceae bacterium | reverse complement strand
GCGGCGAGCGAATCGCGGATCTGCGCGGGCAGGCTCATCCCGAAATCTCCTGCGCGTCGATCTGCATGGCCTGAAACATCTCGTTCAAGTAGGAATATTGCTGCTCCATAGTGGAGATGGAGGCATCGGCGCTGCTCATTTCCGTGGTCAACTGTGTTTGCAAGTTGTTCACCTGGGTCTCCTTGTCGGAGATCTGAGATTGCAGATCCGTCAATTCGGTCTGGAGGTTGGATTGAGTGGTGGGGATCAGGCCGGTGGTCGGGTCTTCGATCGTCTTCAGTACGCCGGTGGCCGCTTGCAGAAATCCGCTGCCGGTGGGCGAGCCGAGGAACGAATCGAGACCGTTCAGGTTGGTAGACGCAATTGAGGCGAACTGGTTGGAATCGAATGTGAAATGCCCATCCTGGCCCAGGGTCAGTCCGAGGTCCTGGAAGCTGATGCCGGAACCTCCGCCATAAGTAGCGATGTTGGCGAGTGCCTGTTGGAGCTGGTTGACGATCTCCTGGCCTTGCAGCGCGCCGCCGGACTGCCCGCGGTTATTGTCCACTTCGTCCACTGCGGCGTTGTAATCGGTCGCGAAGGTGGAGAGGGCGCTACCCAGGGCCGACGTGTCCTGGGTAACGTCGATGGTTACCGGGCCGCCGCTCGCGGCCAATAACCGGACCGTAATTCCGGAGGCGATGTTGACGTATGGCGAATCGCTCGAAACCACGTTCCCGGAGTTGTCTACTTCGTATTGCGCAGCCTCGCCGGCGATTTGCTGGGCCGCCAGGTCGTCGCCGTTTGCGTCCTTCAGATCGAGCTGGTCGCTGGCGAGGGAGGTGCTTTGGAGGGCAATGCGTTGGTCCGGGGAATCGCTGCTGCCGACATTGACCACCGTGGCGTGCACGAGATTGCCGTATTGCGAATTGATAGCGGCAGCGACGGATGTGGCGCTGTTATCGGTGGGGGTGACGTCATATTCCTGCGTGCCGATGTAGAGCTGGTAGGTTTGGGCGGCGCCGCTGGCACCGTTCCAGGTGCTCGTCATCATGGTGGAATACGATCCGGGATCGTCCACCTGGATCGTGTAGGTGCCGATGGTAGCTCCCTGGCCGACGGTGGCGCTGACGGAGCTGGGATCGGAGATATCGGCATTGAACGATGACGTGAGGGCCTCGTTGATCGCTTGGACGTCCGACTGCAAGGTGGAGAATTTGCTGTTCAGGGTGGTGACTTCGTCGTTCTGGTTCGTAATGGACGTCTGTTGGTTGGTGAGCTGGGTGATGGGAAGCGAGGCAATCGCGACCGCCTGGTTTATGGCGTTCTGGAGAGACGATGAAAAAGCGCTGCTGCCGGTGAAATAGGAACTGGCGCTGCTGCTACTGCCGGCGCCGGCGGTGCTGCTGGTGGTTCCCATAGATGCCTCGGAGCCGGGGCCGGATGGGCCGGCCCCGGCAGTTTAGGGTTTAGGTTTAGCCCCGCAGCAGTGCGAGCACCGCCTGGGGCGCGGAGTTGGCCTGGGCCATGGCAGCGATGGAAGCCTGTTGCAGGACCTGGGCCTTGGTAAGGTTCGCCGCTTCGGACGCCACATCGGCATCGCGGATGCGCGACTCGGCGGCCGAGAAGTTGGTGATCTGGGACTGCGCCAGATTGATGGCGTAATTCAACTGGTTTTCGCTCTGTCCGACGGCGCCCTGGGCGGTGCCGAGCGCGGTGATCGCGTTGGCCACGGCGGTCACGGCCTGAGTGGCGCCGGCTTCGGTGTCGATGGAGAGATTGCCACCCGTGCCGAGAGCCGTGGCGTTGACCGTGCTTCCGGCCGCGGTGCCGCTAAAGCCGTCGCCGTTCGGCGAGTTGCCGAAGCTGACGCTGAAGCCCGTGAGCGAGCTGATGAAGTTGATCTTCTGTGTGCCGCCCACATCCTCCTTCACGGCGACGATCTGCTGCAGCGTTGCGTTGTTGCTCCCCTGCAACTGCTGGTTGATGTATTGGATGGCCGAATCGATGGACTGGCCAGTCCGGGTCGAGCCGCTGTTTTGCAGGGTAATGGTGGTGGATTGCAGGGCGCCGCTCGAATCGGGCGCGGAGAACGTGATCGCCTGCGTGTCGCTGCCGTAGAGCATGGGGTTGAACGTCAAGGCACCGCTCTGGGTGGTGCCATTGGCGTCGGCCACACTGGCGGAATCGCCGGATACAGTGGCACCGGCATAACCGGAAACGCCTCCGGTGCCGAAGCCGATATTGGCGGTACTGGCCGTGCCGCCCGTGTTGATGCGGAAATTGGTGCCATTGTCGGAGCTGATAGTCAACTGCCCGCCGGTGAAGGTGGCGTGCAGGCCGGCTTTCTGCAAAGCCGAACCCTGGGCGCTGAACTGGCTGTTCAGGGCATCGGCCACGCTCTGCCCGCTGCGCGCCTGTCCGTCGGTGGAAACGAATCCCAGGCTGCCGCTGGCGGTGCCCGTGAAGCTGAGGCTGTGCCCGCCCGCTACACCATAGTCGATAATCAGGTGGCCGGTGGAGTCCACGGTGGCCGTGACGTTGGCAATCCCCGCTCCATTGATATCCGCTGCCTGCGCCTCCGCCGTGTCGTCGCTGGCGCCGAAGGTGACGCTGCCTACCTGGGCCCCGTCTACCAGGACGTTGAGCGTCTGACTTTCTTCGGTAGCATCGCTGGCGGTGGCGGCCGTGGCCGTGGCCTTTGTGGCATCGCCGCCGGCCAGATCGACGCTGACGTTGTTGGCTGCCGAAGCGCCGCCGTTGAAGGAGAACTCCAGGTCCGTGGTTCCGGTGGTTCCGGCGGTCGCCGGGTTGTAGGCGGTGCCCTGGTACGACGTATAGTCCACCGCGCCGGCGTTGCTGATGAAGGAACCGAAGCCCAGGTTGTTGTTGGTATCGCCCGTGACCTGCACGTTAAGCGGGTCCCCGAACGCGCTGGTGAAGACCAGCGCACTGCTGCCCACCGCGCCGCCGCTCACGCTGATACCCGCCGCTTGCAAGGCGGTGTTGTTCTGCACCTGGCTGACCAGATCGGAAACGGCGTTGGCGCTGCTCGTATCCGCCAGGGTCAACTTAATCGGGCTGGTAAGGCCGGCGCCGGAAATCTGCACGTAGGCGGTTCCGTTGAAGCCGGCGGAGACATTGCCGGCGCCGCTAACGGTGGAACTGATCGCAGTGCCGTGGCCGCTGGTGACGTTGCCCATGAAGGCATTGGCCATCTGATCTCCGGCTTGCACCTGGAAGGCCGAGCTGGAGGATGTAAACGCAAGAGACTGCGCGCCGGTAGTGGAATCGGTATGCACGGAGGCTACGATGCCCGCCTTGGCAAAAGCCTGGGTCACCGCACCGCTGCCCTGGCTGGCTGACTGAATGCCCGTGTTGATGGCGTCGACGAGCGTGCTCAGGTTGTTGACTCCGTTCAGATTCACCGAAACCTTAACCTGGCTGCCATCGGCGAAACCGGGACCCGAGAAGTAGAAGATGCTGTTGCCGTTCGTCAGGGAGCCGGTGTTCGTGCCGTTGGTCAGCGCAGCCTGGATGTCCGACGTATTGGCCACCACCTGCGTGCCCCGCAAACCGAGAGCCTCGGTATCGACGGCGGAATTGGCCAGGTTCAGGCTGACCGTGCCGTTGCCGGTATCGAGAGCGCCGCTGGTCGCATTCTTGCCACCGCCGATGTAGATGGAGAGATTCTTGGCGAACTCGCCGCCAGTGTTCAGGCCGATAGACTGGGCCTGGCGGTCGATTTCCGTGAGGAGCGCCTGGAACTGGTCGTTCAGCGTGCCGCGATCGCCTTCGAAGGTGTTGGAGGCGGACTGCGTGGCCAGCGAGCGCAGAGAATCGAGCATCTGGGAGATGTTGCTCATGCCGCCATCGGCAATCTGCAGGGTACTGATGCCGTCGTTGGCGTTGCGCACGCCCTGGGTCAGCTCGGTTTCGTCCGACCGGTACATATTGGCCACGGCCAGACCGGCAGGGTCGTCGGCCGACGAATTGATGCGATAGCCGGAGGTGAGCTGCTCAATGGTGTTGCTCTGGAACTGGTTATTGACGTTGAGATTTTGCTCTGCCATCAGAGCGTTGACGTTGGTTTGAAGAGAAATTGCAGCCATCGGAAATCCTTTCGGTTTTTGGCGCCGGCATCTTGCCGGACAATTACCTCATCGGATGGTGGCGCCAGAGGTTTAAGAGGCGCGCGGCATCGGCGGGGACGGCCGCGGCCGCGGCCAGATTCTCGTCGCGGACGAGTTTTGCTTCGCGCGCCAGAACCGCGAGCGTGCGCGGAGCGCGGATCCCGACCTTCACCCGCGAGCGGCCGATGTGGGCGATGACGATTTCGATTTCCTCGCCGATGAGGATGATCTCGCCCTGGCGGCGCGACATCATCAGCATGGGGCGGCCTCCGCAGAGCTTCTGGCGGAGCGCCGTCCCGCCTCCGGCGGACGAGTCTTGTTCGTGGAACCGGCTGCACGGTCATGCCCTGACACAGGAGGAGGGAACAACGCGTGCCGGTGCGAATAGCGGGAATCAGGCGCGACCGCCTGCACCGCCCGCAGGTTCCGCAGGTTGACCACCACGGGCGCGAGCAGATTGGCGGTGGCGCCAGTTTCGCGAATCGAGATCATCGCCAGGCAGAGTACGTCATCGCCGATCCGCGGAGGAGAGGCCGGAGGAAGGCCAACCTGGATCAGATCTTCGCGCGAGACCTCGAGCCTGTATGCCGGCTCGACCGCCAGGACAGGCAGCGTGAGGAAGCACAACGACGGATCATCCACGCTCTGGAGGAAAACCAACGGTTCGCGCCGGGGAAGAGACAGGGCAAGGAAACGGTGGCGCTCCTCGAAGCCCGGCAGACCGCACGGGAAAACGATCAGCGCATCTTCCCGGTAGGAGATGGGACCGAACTGCCTGGATTCTAGTACCGGCATGACTGGCGTTCCGGAAAAGTAATCGGCAATCGCGACGATAAGCTTTAGGTGGTGGGTTACAATCAACGGCGATGCATGCAAGGCGATTCGCGTGTTTTGCACTGGGCCTGTGGTTGGGGGGAAGCGTGCTTACGTGGTGGATCGCCGCGCAGAATGCGAATGCCGGAAGTCGCCTGATCGGCAAGGCCGGCGCGGTTGCACGGCTGACCATGAAGCCCCTGGGAGACGACGCGCGCCTGGTACTGCGTTATGCGGCCGCGGAGCAATCCCGTGTGGAGGAATCAGACTGGGAAACCGGGCAGATCGCCCTCGGCGGCCTGTTTTTTCTGACGATGCTCTTCGCCAGCCGCGAACACTACGTCCTGCTCGGGGGAATTCTGCTCATGATTCTGCTGGTGTGTGCGGAACGCTTCTTCCTGACGAGGGAACTGACGGCCCAGGGGCGGATGCTGGATTTCGCTCCGGCAGGCTCAGCGCAGCAAACCCAATTCAGAGTGTTGCAGACGATCTTCTGGGGCGTGGAAGCGGGGAAATTCGGGCTGGGGCTGGTGCTGACGGGCGCGATGGTGTTTTCGCGCAGGCGCAGCGGCCGCTCACGAGACGCCCGGCGCCAGATGGATTTCGTCGATAAAGCCGATTACCGCCGTGTCGATCGGTGATTGCGGCCGGCCGACAGCGGTCATGGCGCTGAAGCCTTCGGTGGCGATGAGGACGCGGTCGCCAATGCCGGCATCCACGGCATCGAGCGCGACGATGGCATCGCCCCGGTGGCTGCCATCCAGATTCAAAGGCTGAACGAGCAGGAGCTTGCGGCCCTCGTGACTGGGATGCTTCTGCGTGGCGACGAGCTCGCCGACTACGCGGGCGATCAGCATTTTCTGGACCTCGCGCGGCGGGTGTGCGGCGGATCGGGCCGGGCATTCGGTGGGTCGGGCCGAGCACGCCCGGCCCCTGCGATGGGCGCCTCTTCCGGCTTCGCGATATGCACGGAATCGACGATACCGACGATAGTAGTATCGGTTGGAGTTTCGGCGGGAAGGAACGGGAAGCTGGCTTCCCTGCCCCGCACCCAATAGACCAGCTCGCCGGCGCCCGCCCCGGTGGCATCGGTACAGATGATGCGGCGGCCGGTGGGTTCGAGCTGCGGCGTCAAGGGCTGGACCAAGAGCATGCGCAGTCCTTCCAGGCCGGGAGCTTTGGCCGTGGCCCACACGCGGCCGATGACTCGGCCGAAGGTCATGGATTGTCCATCGACACATCGTCGACAATGCCGACGATGGCGGTATCGACGGGCGTGTCCTTGCAGCCTTCGGCCATGCGGGCGGAGCTGCCGGAGACGGCGATGACGCGCTCACGGAAGCCGGCGCTGACGGTATCGACCGCCACCACGTAGCCGGCTTCGTCCTTGCCTTCCGGCGATACCGGCTTCAGGATGAGCAGCTTCTTCCCTTCCAGCCGCGGGTCTTTCCGCGTAGCCACCACAGTGCCAACAACGCGGGCGAGAATCACGGCCGGCCTCCCGCTGGAAGAACCATCATAGGCTCGGAACCGCTTACTTGGACGCGCCGGCCGACTGCGATTTGCCGATCGGCAGCACGTCTTCGAGGCTCTGGTGCGGGCGGGGGATCACGTGGACCGAAATCAGCTCGCCGACCCGGCGCGCGGCCGCGGCACCGGCATCGGTTGCGGCGCGGACCGCCGCGACATCACCGCGAACCATAGCGGTGACATACCCCGAGCCGATCTTCTCCCATCCCACCAGCGTGACTTTGGCGGCCTTTACCATGGCGTCGGCGGCTTCGATCATGGCCACCAGGCCGCGTGTTTCGATCATTCCTAAGGCTTCACCCATTCGATTCTCTCCAGGAGCTTGCAGCTCTCCGCTATCAGCTCAAAAACTTTCCGCTCGCTTACGCTCGCGGTTCCGTGCGCGCTTTGAGGGCCTCATCGACCAGGCTGATGAGCTCGGCGCGGGTCACGTAAAACCGTTCTTCGGATTCCGGTTGGCAGGCGCATGCGCCCGTGCCATCCATTTCTTCCATTGCCACCGGGCAGTTCGGCTCTCCCGCCGACCGCGCCTTCACTCCATAGCGGGTGCGGGAATCCAGCAGCTTGTCCACTTCCTGCCGCGGCAGCACCTTGGGTCCACCGAGCAGTTCCGCCACCAGTTGAATACGGGCGAAGTGCTCCATCGTCTCCATGCGGAAATAGGCTTTGAAAACGTCTTCGCCGTAGCAGACGGCGCCGTGGTTGGCCATCAACAGGGCGTCGTACTTAGGGATGAGCGGCAGCATGGGCTCAGTGAGGGCGGGTGTGCCGGGCAAACCGTAATCCGCCAGCGGCACGCAGCCCAAGCCAATGACAACCTCCGGCAGGAGAGCCAGATTCAAAGGCTTGCCGGCGGTGGCGAAGCCAGTGGCAACGGGCGGGTGCGCATGCACGACGGCGCGGATATCCGGCCGCAACCTGTAAACGGTGGCGTGCATGGCAAATTCGCTGGTGCGCTCCAGGCGGCCGGAAAGCTTGTTGCCGTCTATGTCGGTGATGATGAGGTCGTCGGGGTGCATCATGCCCTTGCACACGCCGGTGGGGGTGGCGAGAACGCGCTCGGGATCCAGGCGGATGCTGATATTGCCGTCGTTGGCGGCGACCCATCCTTTTTGAAACACCAGGCGGCCGATCTGGCAGATGTCCTCGCGATATTCGCGCTCGGTTTTGACCATTCGGGAAACTCGATTGTAGCAAACGATAGGGGGCCAGGGGCCAGGGACCAGGGACCGGGGAGGCGTGCGTACAGGGTTGGAGGTCCCTTTGTTGAGGCCTTCGAGCGATTAAAACAACGGGTGCGTGAACCGTTTCGGGCTCGTCCCGGGTCCCCGGCCCCTAGACCCCGGCCCCCCGTCGTAGTATACTGATACTTACTCCAGTAGCCCGACGCATTTCGTGTGTCCGGCTTCCAAAAAACAACGAGGTTTCGATGCACGCAATAATTGAGACCGGCGGAAAACAGTACCGGGTCGCACCGGGCGACGTGGTGCGCGTGGAAAAGCTGGCCGGCGACGTGGGCTCCGAGATCGAGCTGCCCGCCAAGGCAGCCTTCAAGGATGAAGGCGACGTGGTGACGGGCGGGACGGTCAAGGCGACCATCCTGGGCAACGGACGCGGCGACAAAGTGCTGGTCTTCAAGTTCAAGCGGAAGAAGCAGTACAAAAAGACGATCGGACACCGGCAGTCGTTCACCGAAGTGAAGATTGGCGAGATTACGGTCTAGGTGACGTATGGCGCATAAAAAGGGATTAGGCAGTTCCAAGAACGGGCGGGATTCGAACTCCCAGCGGCTGGGCGTGAAGGTTTTCGGCGGCCAACTGGTGCCCGGCGGATCGGTGATTGTGCGGCAGCGCGGCACCAAGATCAAACCCGGCCTGAACGTCGGCTGGGGCAAGGACGACACCCTGTTTGCGAAGGTCACGGGCGTGGTGGAATTTCGCGATCGCGGCCGGATGGGCAAGTTCGTCAGCGTACACGCGTCGGAATAGGGATTAGGGGCCAGGGTCCGGGGGCCTGGGGCCGGGGAAGTACCCGGTAAGTTGCAAGGACCCGGTGTACCTGGTTTGCGGCAGAGCGAAACAACGCGCGCGCACAGCGCTCACGGGCATCTCCCTGGTCCCCGGTCCCCAAACCCCCAATGCAGTTCCTAGACGAAGCGCGAATTCTGGTCAAAGCAGGTGACGGCGGCAACGGCTGCCTGGCTTTCCGGCGGGAGAAGTATGTTCCGCGGGGTGGGCCGAGCGGCGGCGACGGCGGCCGCGGCGGCGACGTTGTGCTGGTCGCGACCGAGCACCAGAACACCCTCCTCCAATTCAGCTACAACCCCGAACATAAAGCCGAGCGCGGACGGCATGGCGAAGGCAGCAACAGGACCGGCGCGGACGGGCACTCCATCGAAGTCGCAGTGCCGGTGGGGACGGTGGTCTACGACGAAGCAACCGGCGAGCGGCTGGTCGATTTCACCGCAGCGGGACAGCGGTTCGTAGTGGCGCGCGGCGGACGCGGCGGCCGCGGCAACGCGCGGTTTGCCACCTCCACGCACCAGGTGCCGATGGAGCACGAACCGGGCCGGCCGGGAGAAGAGAAACGGCTGCGGCTGGAGCTCAAGCTGCTCGCCGATGTGGGACTCGTCGGGTTTCCGAACGCTGGGAAATCTACATTAATTTCGGTGATTTCGGCGGCGCGGCCCAAGATTGCCGATTACCCTTTCACAACGCTGGAGCCCAATCTGGGGGTTGTGGACGCGGGCAGCTACCGCAGCTATGTGGTGGCGGATATTCCGGGGCTGATCGAGGGCGCGCACGAAGGCGCGGGGCTGGGCATTCAGTTTCTGCGGCACATCGAGCGGACGCGGCTGCTGGCGCACCTGGTGGACGTTTCCGAGGCGAGTGGGCGCGACCCGGCGCACGATTTTGAAATCGTGATGGAAGAGTTAGCCAGCTTCAGCGAGGACCTGGCACGGAAGCCGATGATCGTGGTGGCGTCCAAGATGGACGCGGCACAGGATCCGGAGCGCGTGGCGGCGCTGCGCGAGGTGGCCGAGGAGCACGGCCTGCCGTTCTACGAGATCTCGAGCGCCACGGGACAGGGCATCGACGCGCTGAAATACGCCATGGCGGAACGGGTGCTGGCGCCGGCCGGCTGAATGCGGATAGCTGCTCCTCGAAGACGTTCGGCTACCGCATCAAGTTCTGATACCGCAGCCAATTCCCGAACAGCTCGATCCAGCCATCGGTAGGCAGGTTGTGCCTTGGCATGCCGAACCCGTGCCCGCCGGCTGCAAAGCTGTGCAGCTCGGCCGGTTTATTGGCGGCCTTCCAGGCCATGTAGAGCGCCGGGGTGGAAACGGATACCGGGTCGTTGTAGGCGTGCAGAAAAAAAATGGGCGGCGCGTCATCCGGAATCTTGATTTCCGCGGGGTTCTCGCAGCACCCGTAGATCGAGGCGACGAACGCCGGGCGGTTGGCGGGAGTGTGCTCCAGCGCTGCCTGAACGGCCACATAACCGCCGGCGGAGAAGCCCATAATTCCTACTTTGGCCGGATCGATGTGCCACTCTGCCGCGTGCTCGCGAACCACTTCCATGGCGCGCAGGCCGTCGGCGGCTGCCATGGCGCGAATTTGAGCCTGCTGTCCGGCTCCGGCCGGGCCGCGTCCGGCAGTGCTCTCACCCGCTCCGCGCCCTCTACCCGGCGCTCCCGCGCCGCCCCGGCGAGCCGCGGCGGCGCGCGCCTCCGACTCCGCCCACTCCGCGTCCGTCCCGGTGTCAGACAGGCGGTATTTCAAAACGAAAGCGGCAATGCCATGCTGCCGCAGCCAGTCCGCGACCAGGGTTCCTTCCAACTCCCAGGAGACGATGCGAAAGCCGCCTCCAGGAGCCACGATTACCGACGTTCCGGTGGATTCCCCCTTGGGCAGAAAGGCCGTAATGCTGGGCTTGCTGATATTTCTGATGGCCTTCAACCCGACGTTCCGGTCGATGATTTCGGCTTCCTTCTGCGTCCATTTCTCCGAACCCGGAGCGCCGTTCGGCCAAAGCATAACGACTTGGTTTTGGGCTGACAGAGCCATGGCTGCCAGCAGCAGTCCGGCAACGACTGCGGCGGCAGAACGCCCCGGAGTCGGGTTCTTCGGAAAAAACATATACGTGATTATAGAACCCGTTCGCGGGTCACTCTGTCAGCGCGACACCAGTTTATTGACGATGTACTCGCGCCCGGCGGCTTCGCGGGCCTCCTGAAATATGCCTTGGGTACACGGATCAACGCGGATGAACGCGGATGACTTATTTCATTCGTGTGAATCCGTGTTGATCCGTGTACGCGTTGCCCTGCGCTTCGATGGCGATATCCAGGCCGATGCCTTGGATCCCGGAGGCGGTGGCGCCATGGGACGAGTTCATGGTGGCGCGCGGCGGGGTTATAGAGACGAGACCGGGTCGCCTGCGGCGGCGGGGCAGGCCGGGAGGCCTACCCTACTCTTTCGGGACGATTTCCAGGGCCTTCATCTTGCGGTAGAGATTGCTGCGCTCCAGGCCGAGGAGCTCGGCGGTTCTGGTGATGTTGCCGCCGGTTTCTTCCAGCTTCTTGAGGATGTATTCGCGCTCGGCGGCCTCCCGGACTTCCTGGAGACTGCCGAAACGATCGAGCGGGCGGTCGGCGGGGCGGCGGGCGGACAGAGGGATGTGGCGGGCATCGACGCGCACCTGCGGGTTCAGAATGACGATGCGCTCGATCAGATTTTTCAGCTCGCGCACGTTGCCGGGCCAGTGGTAGCCGGCGAGCAGTTCGTAGGCTTCGGGCGTCAATTCTTTGGGCTTTCGGCCGTAGGCGGTGGTGAACTCGGCAAGAAAATGGTCGGCCAGGAGCGGGATATCTTCGCGGCGGTCGCGCAGCGGCGGGACGAAGAACGGGATGACGTTGAGGCGATAGAACAGATCCTCCCGAAAATTGCCGCGCTCGATCTCCTCGTCCAGCTTCTTGTTGGTGGAGGCGATCACGCGCACGTCCACCTGCACGAATCCGCCGGCGCCGACCGGCTCGAAGCGCTGTTCCTCCAGGGCGCGCAGAACCTTGGCCTGGGTGCGGAGGCTCATGTCGCCGACTTCGTCGAGGAAGAGCGTGCCGCCATCGGCCTTCTGGAATTTGCCGGTTTTGTCGTCGTGCGCGCCGGCAAAACTGCCTTTGGAGTGGCCGAACATCTCGCTTTCGATCAGCTCCTCCGGGATGGCGGCGCAGTTGACCTCGACGAACGGCTGGCCGGCGCGCGGGCTGAGAGCGTGGATGGCATGGGCCACCAGTTCCTTGCCGGTGCCGCTTTCCCCATAGATGAGCACGCGGCCATTCGTGCCGGCCATGAGGGAAAGCTGCTGGCGCAGCGCCTTGATGGGAACACTTTCGCCGATGATGCGGTAACGGGAGCTGTCGTCGGCCTTGAGACGGCGGTTCTCGATTTCCAGGGCGCGATGGGTGAGGGCGTTCTTCACCACCACCGACACCTTGGAAATGGAAAGCGGCTTCTCCAGGAAATCGAACGCGCCGAGCTTGGTGGCTTTGACAGCGGCTTCGATACTGCCGTGGCCGGAGATCATGACCACCACCGGGCGCTCGGGAAACGGCATCTCCTGGATCCGCGCCAGCACATCCATGCCGTCCATTCCGGGCAGCCAGATATCGAGCAGAACCAGCTCGAAGCCGCCGCACGGAAGAGCGGCCAGGCAAGCCTCGCCGCTATCGACAGCCTGGGCTGCGTAGCCATCGTCTTCCAGCACGCCTGTGAGAGACTGGCGAATGCCCGGCTCGTCATCCACCAGCAGAATTTTGCGGGGCCTCATACGCTGACGGCGGCACCTCGCGCCGGGCCGTCGGAAGGCGCCGGCTCGGCTTCGATCAGCGCCGGAATTTCAATGGTGAAGCGCGCGCCCACGGGTTGATTATCTTCAACGCGGATCTGCGCGTTGTGCTCGGCCACGATGTGGCTGACGATGGCGAGCCCGAGGCCGGTGCCACGATTCTTGGTGGAGAAATACGGCAGGAAGAGTTTTTCCTTGTCGTCCGGGGTGATGCCGGGGCCGGAATCGGCGATCACCAGTTCCACTACATCGCCGGTGGTGGACCGGGTGGCGACGTAGAGGTGCTTGACGAGCGACTCCTGCATCGCCTCGGCGGCATTGTCTACCAGGTTGACCACCACGCGCTGGAACTGCTCGCGATCCAGATTCACGGGCGGGAGATTGGGCGTGAAGCTGGTGCGGATTTCGATGCCGCCCAGCCGCCCTTGAAAGACGAGCAGCGCGCCCGAGACCACCTCATTCAGATCGCAGCGCACCGGCTGCGCGGAGGGGAAACGGGCGAACTGCGAGAACTCGTCCACCAGAGTTTTCACCGATTCCACCGATTGCGAAATGGTTGCGGTGCATTCATGGAGGATGCGGTTGGTGGCGGGGGCAAGTTCGATGCGGTCCAACTGGCGCGCAATGCGCTCGGCGGAAAGGGCGATGGGAGTAAGGGGATTCTTGATTTCGTGGGCAACGCGGCGCGCCACCTCGTGCCAAGCCGCGGCCTTCTGCGCGCGCAGCAGCTCGCTGGTGTCTTCGAGCACCACCACGAAGCCGGACGTCAGGGTCTCTTCCAACGCCGAGACGGTGACGGCGAGCTGAAGCTTGCGGCTTTCCGTGCGCAGTTCGATCTGGCGGGAGGCGCTGCCGGTGCGGCGCGCGCGCTTCATCAGGTACTTGATTTCGGCGGTGTCTTCACGCGAGAAGAGATCCTCCAGCCGTGTCGCCTTGTGGAGGGCCTCGAGCGGGAAGATCTTCGCCAGGGCGCGGTTGACGCGCTTGATGGAGCCATCGGCGCCAATGGAAATGACGCCGGTGGGAATGCTTTCCAGGATGGCTTCGGTAAAGCGGCGGCGGAGATCGAGCTCGCGGTCGCTCGATTCGAGCTCCTGCGTCATCTGGTTGAAGCCGTGCACCAGGAGGGCAAGTTCATCGACCGCGCGGACCTCCACGCGATGGCGCAGATTGCCCTTGCGCACCTCGCTGGCGGCGTCCAAAAGCGCGGTGATGGGAATGCTGATCTGCTTGGCCAGGAACAGCGCCATCCAGGTGGCGAAGAAGAGGACGAACAGGGTGATGAGGATCATCACCATGGTATAGAGGCGCTTGGCATTGCGGAGGCCGTCACGGAGGCCGATCCATTCCCGGTTGTAGCGGGCGATGAGGGAAACCTGGCTCGCCACATCGAGCGGCACCGGAGCGGCCAGCTCGACGTAGCCGAGCGTGCGGGTGCCATCCATTACCGGAAAACGCGCGCGGAGCGGTTGGGTGGAGCGGCGCGAGGCATCGGGCTCATACCACGAGGCGAGAGGCGCGGAACCAGTGGTGGGGAAGACGGCCGCGTATTGCGCCTCCTGGGCACGGGCGAAATTCTCCAGGAAATGCGCTGGTAGTGCAGTGCCACTCAAAAACTGGTGGATTTCAGGTTTGGCGGCGAGCAGTGCGGTCTGGGCGTTGGTCTCGTCCTGCATCTCCCGCTCGAGCAGCGTCGCAGCCTGGACGAAAATGCTGACCTCGCGGTCCACCGGGTTGGTGAACCAGCGGTCCACGCTGCGGCTGAGGACTTCGAAACTGAAGAGAACGAGGCAAAAGACGGGTACGCAACTGAGCGCGAGCGCGCCCATGACCAGCTTGGTGCGGATGCGCGAGCCGGGCTGGTTGGCCTGACGGGCAATGTAGAGGCGGGCCAACTCGCGGAACAGGATGAAGCCCAGCGTCACCATCAACACGAAGATGAGCAGGAAGATGGCGCCGAAGATGAAAGTCTGATCGGCATTGGCCGGGCCGATGCGGCCCATATTGAAGGATCCCTGCCAGGCGACGAGCAGCACGGAGATCGCCAGCAGAACCACACCCGTGCCTAGCAGCAGCCGCTTTTTCATGCGAGAACCTTCACACCGATTGTACTCGCTGGAAGTCGGGGATAGAAAACGGCAGGAGCAGGAATGTCAGAAGCCGGGAGTCAGGAGTCGGAAGGGGCAAGGGTGACGGTGGCGCCGAGGCCTCCGTCGCCTGCCTTCTGACTCCCGAATTCCCGAGAGATTACATGGTCTTTACGCTATCGACGGTGATGGACTCGCCTTCCACTTTACCGGTGACGGTGACCTTCTTGCCGGCGACGTCTTTGACCTTATCCTGATTCGAGATGCTATAGATTTTGCCGTCCTCGGTGGCCAGAACCGCCGGCGAACCGCGCTTGATGCAGGCCTGGGCGCACGCTTCGTTGCCGAGCATAGCCTTCTTGCTCGCGCAATTCTTGTCTATGATATAGCCGGTAACGTCGGCGGCCATGGCGGAAACGGCTGCCAACCCGAACACTGCCAGCATTTTCTTCATTTGGTCCCCTCCTCTGAATGAAATGCGATCACAACGACTATATCCCAGGCGGGAGCAAGCTGCAAGCTGGACTCCGAAATTGTAACAAGCGCGGAATGCAGAAGTCAGGAGACAGAAGGCGCAGTTCGACGTCTGCGTCCCGCATTCTGCCTCCTAACTTCTGTCTTCTCCTAATAGAACAGATATTTTCGCCACTGCGCGTCGCCCTTGCCGAGCATGCGCATGAGATGGCGGCTGGTGTGAAGGCTGAACGGGCGCGGCTGGCGGGCCAGCTTCATGCCGGCCTCTTCGGGCGTGCGGCTGCCCTTGCGATTGTTGCAGGGATGGCAGCAAGCCACGAGGTTTTCCCAGGCGGATTCGCCGGCGCGCGAGCGCGGGATGACATGGTCGAGCGTCAATTCGGCGGAAGGGAGGGTCCGGTGGCAATACTGGCAGGTGTAGCGATCGCGCATGAGAATGTTCTTGCGCGAGAGGGCGCGGGTCTGGTGAGGGATGCGGCGGTATTCGAGCAGGCGAATGACGGATGGCAGGCGCAACGCGGCGCGAGTGGAGTGGACGGCCTGGCTGGTTTCTTCTTCGGCCGAGGCCACGCCCTTGAGCACCAGCACCAGCGCGCGGCGGGCGCCGCAGATATTGATCGGCTCGTAACTGGCATTCAGCACCAGCACCGGTTTTTGCAGGCGATCGGCCATTCAGAGAGTCTCCCTTTTGGAATTCGGACGCGGGCGGGCGCCGCCGAGGCGGCGGTCCACGCGCGCGACCGTGAGCAGCACTACCCTGGCCGCTCCCGCGCGCTTCAGTGCCAGGGCGCAGGCTGCGGCAGTGGACCCGGTAGTCATCACGTCATCGACCAACAGCAGCCGCCGGCCGCAGAGGTCCCCAGACCGCGAAAAGCGATGGCCGGCGCCGGAAAGCGCACGGCGCACGCGGAAAGCGCCGGTCACGTTCTGCCGCCGGCCGGTGTTGCTGAGGCTGGCCTGCACCGCCGTGGAGCGGGTGCGCACCAGAGCGTTGAGCAGCGGAATCCCGCTACGGCGCGAGAGATTGCGCGCCACGAGAGCGGATTGATTGAAGCCGCGCTGCCAGCGCCGCCGCCAATAGAGCGGCACGGGCACGATGGCATCCAGCCGTTCATCGCGCGGGAAGGCCTGCAAGGCAAGATCCGCCAGCGGGCCGGCCAGGGTGCGGATGCGCCCGTATTTGAACAGATGGATCAACTGGCGCAGGACGCCGTCATAGGATCCGAAGCAATAAGCCGCATCAAAACCGCGAAGGCCGCTGCGGCACAGCGCGCAGCGGCCCTCGGAATCCAGCGGGAAGCCGTTCAAGAACGGCGTTCGGCAGCTTGAGCAGAAGTATTCCGCCTCCATCGGCCCGGGTGAGCCAAGGCAATCGCGGCACACGGGAATCCGGCTAATTTCGTACAAGGGGCGGCCACAGATGCGGCAATCGGCGGGAAAGAGGAGGGAAAAAAGGGCGCGCGAGGTTGTTTGAACTACCGAGGATCCCAGGTTGGCAACTGCGGTTCGTGTGTTACCGGAGAAGACCCACCTCCGTTAAGCTCCTATTATATCCGAGAGCGCACCATTTAGCACGCTATACTTGTACTTCCCCGTGTTTCATTCTATTGAAAAACAGGTTGCAAGCGCCTTTCGTGCGCACATTCTGATCCGATATGGAATCGAACTGGCCGTAGCCGTGGAGCAGCCGCGTCAGAGTGATTTCGGCGAGCTGGCGGTGCCGGCGGCCTTTCAACTGGCGAAAGGCCTGCGGCAGCCGCCGAAGAAGATCGCCGCCGAACTGGCCGAAGAGATGCCGCCGATTCCCGGCGTGGCGGCGATGGAAGTGGCAGGCAACGGGTATCTGAACCTGCGCCTCGACCGCGCCCGATACGCGGGCGCGCTGCTGCGCGGCGAGGCGGAAGAAGCCGCGCCGGCGGGCGAGAAGATCATCGTAGAGCACACCAACATCAATCCCAATAAAGCCGCGCACATCGGCCACCTGCGCAACGCGGCGCTCGGCGATACCTTCGTGCGGATGCTGCGCGCGCGCGGCCATCGCGTGGAGGTGCAGAATTACATCGACAACACCGGTGTGCAGGTGGCCGACGTCGTGGTGGGTTTCCATTTTCTCGAAAAGAAGACGCCGGCCGACGTGAGCGCGCTGCTGGCCGACCCGGCAGTGCGGTTCGACTATTACTGCTGGGACCTCTACGCGAGGACTTCGAGCTATTATCACGATCACGACGAAGCGTTGGAGTGGCGGAAGCAGACGCTGCACGCAATTGAAGCGGGCGAAGGCGAACTGGCGGAACTGGCGCACCTGGTGGCGGACGCGATCGTGCGCGCGCATCTCGCCACCATGCTGAGAATGGACGTGGAGTACGACGTTCTGCCGCGGGAAAGCGAGATCCTGCATCTGGAATTCTGGGCCTCGGCGTTCGAGCTGCTGAAACAACGCGGCGCGATTTATTTCGAGGAGGAAGGCAAACACGCCGGCTGCTGGGTGATGCCGGGAATCTCCGAAGAGGGCAAGGTGATCGTCCGATCGGACGGGACGGTGGTGTATACGGGCAAGGACATCGCCTACCAGCTTTGGAAGTTCGGACTGCTGGGGAAGGATTTTCATTACCGGCCGTTTCAGACCTACGCCGACGGGCGGGTGCTGTGGGTGACCACGGACGAGCCGGACGGCGAGGGCGCGGCGGCCGTTCCCCAATTTGGCCGCGGGACGCAAGTTTACAACGTGATCGATTCGCGGCAGTCCTATCTGCAGGACGTGGTGGTCGAGGGGCTGCGCGGGCTGGGGTACAACGAGCAGGCGGACCGGTCGGTACATTTTTCCTACGAGATGGTGGCGCTGTCGCCGCGCTGCTGCGCCGATTTGAACATTCCGCTTTCCGAGGAAGACCGCAAGCGGCCCTACGTGGAAGTCTCCGGGCGCAAAGGGCTGGGCGTGAAGGCGGACGACCTGATGGACAGCCTGATCGCGAAGGCGCTCGAGGAGGTGTCGGCGCGGCACGCGGAGGCCTCGGCCGAAGAGCAGCGGCGGGTGGCCACGCAGATCGCGATCGGGGCTCTGCGGTATTTTCTGCTGAAATTCACGCGCAATTCGGTGATCGCGTTCGATTTGCAGGAGGCGCTCAGCTTCGAGGGCGAAACCGGGCCGTACGTGCAGTATGCGGCGGTGCGGGCGCGTAATATCCTGCGGAAGTTCGAGGAGCGCGGCGAGCGTCTGCCGGATTTCGCCGCCGAACTGGGCTCGGACGCGCTGGCGCGGCAGCTAGCCGCCGAGGATTTCTGGCAGGTGCTGCTGGCGGCATCCAAGGCCGATTCGGCGGTAGAGCGGGCGGTGACGGCTGGCGAACCGGCCAACGTCGCGAAGTATGCCTTTCAACTGGCGCAGGCGTTCAACAACTTCTACCACCAGTACCCGATTATTCACGAACAGGACCGGGAGAAGAGAGTCTTCCTTTTGTGGATGACGGATTTCTTCCGGCGGCAACTCGAATGGACTGCGGGGATCCTGGGGATTCAGGTGCCGGAATACATGTGA
>DATJMP010000213.1:0-4603 GCA_035508655.1 Bryobacteraceae bacterium | reverse complement strand
CGTGCGTAAATCAGAAACAGTAGCCCTGCGCCACCCAGTAATGCCAGTCGGCAATGGCTTCGGCGGTTGAGTCGTCAGGAGCAATTGCCGCCAGTTGAGACAGAGGGACGGCCATGGTTCGGCCCTGCCAGCGGATCAGGACGAGCATATCGGCGGCGCAGGCATCTTCAGGTGCCATGCGTTGGACTTCGACGGTTTCCCCCTTCCTGAGAGGCGAAACTATCGTGGCCGCGATGCACTTGGCCTGAAAAGGGAATTGGATTTTGTCATCGAGATAGCAATGCCATCCCATGACCTGCTCTTCCGGCCCATTGGCGTCCGCGATGGCTTCGTTGTGGATTCGGCCCTCTCGGACGGGGTCTTTCTTGGATTTCTTCATGACTTTGCTCCCAGGATTCGGCGGACCGACGTGCGTCCGATCCGTAATCGGCGGGCGATCTCGGATTTGCTGACGCCGGCGCGGTTCAGTTTCCGGATTTCCGCAGTGTGGAGGGCCGCGGTTGCCGGGCGGCCCAGTCGCTTGCCGTTCTGCCGGGCGTGGGCCAAGCCCGCCCGAACCCGTTCCTGCAGGATCTCCCGTTCGAAGGCAGCGAATACGGCCAGTAACGCGGCCATGGCCCGGCCGGCTGGTGTGGTCAGGTCCAGGGCTTCGTTCAGCGAGACGAAACCAACGCCGAGATGCTCCAGTTCCTGAAGGGTCGCCAGCAGGTCCGTTACCGACCGGCCCCAACGGTCCAGGCGCCACACCAGCACCACGTCGATTTCCCGGCGGCGCGCAGCGTCCAACAACCTCTCCCGCAGTTGCCGTTCGGATGCCCCGCTACCGACCTCTTTCACTTGTAGGGCTATCGTCCAGCTCCGCCGGGCGGCATATTCCCGCAGGGCGCGGATCTGCAAGGGGATGGTCTGTTGGTCACTGGTGGAAACGCGGGCGTATAGGCCTGCCCGGAACATTTTCAACGGTTTCCGTGCCTGGCCAAAAACCCTATTACTTTTCGCTCTCAGGACCGCCCATTTTTCGGCCATTTTCGGGTGACGCTTCTGCCTGGCCGAAGACAATCCTTTTCGGCCAGGCAGAAGCCATCCTACTACGCGGCAGCGGGCGTGGCGAGCCGAGCCAGGGTCTGGCGATAGTTCCAGGGCATCCACTCCGACGGATGCTGCTTCAGTTCCGCGGCGTGCCGCAGCAGTTCGGTGAGATAGTCGAACGGATTGGCGCCGTTGAGCTCGCACGTGTGAATCAGGCTCATGAACAGATCACCGACTCCGGCACCGTTCAGTGTCTTATAGAAGAGTGCGTTCTTGCGGTTCAGGATGGCTTTCTTCAAGGCGCGCTCGACGATATTGTTATCGATTGGCGCCCCTGCTTGCCGCAGGAAAAGCGTCAGCTTCGTCCAGTGATTGAGTAGATACGAGATCGCTTTGCCCAAACCGGAGTTCGGCTCTGTCTTGTGCTCCGCCAACTGCGCCTCCATCCACGCATGTAGCCCCTTCATCAACGGCTCGCTGTGCTCCTGATGGAAGTGCAGCCGTTGTTCCGGCGACATGGCCTGTTCCCGCGCCTGCGCATCGTGATGATAAACGTCGCGCAGCGTCTCCAACACATAACGGCATTCCTCCGGAAAGTTATCGGCCACCTCCACCACCTGCCGCCTGCCATGCGCGAGGCAGTTCGCCTGCAGGGGCTCGACGCCTTCCACCTTCGGTGAGTTGCGGGATAACGCGTCGCTCATCTGGATCGGCGACGGCAGCTCGCGGGCGCGTTGTTTCAGCACCTCGGCGAGATTCTCGCCCGCATGCTTCCATCCGGTGAAGAACAGCGCGATGGTCCAGGCGCCCATGATTGATACGATGCCGCTGGTGAAGGTCCCGGTCCGCTTGTCACCCGGCTCCCGCGCCAGGCGCAGAATCCGCATGCCGGTATCGTCGTTGTGCATCACACTGCCCTGCGCCGCCTGACGGATTAACTCCTGCAGCACCGGCCAAAGCAGTTTCGCGGCGTCAGCCATCAGGTCCCACTGCGTCGCCGCCGGCAGTGGCATCCCTAAATGTTCCTGCAGTCTTTCCAGCCGCTTGAATGGCACTCCGGTCCCGTACTTCAACAGGGCAACCATTGCTACCGCCGACTCATCGTACTTGTCTGCGCGCGCGGCTGGGGGCTCCTCAGCGGTGAAAACTTCCCCGCAAGCGTTGCAGCGCAGTCGCTCCATCTCGAATACTGTGGCTTCCAGCGGGGCGTGCCCCACGAACCTAACCAGCGTGGATGGCTCTTTCTGGCGGTAAACTCTTCCCCGGTGGCACTCCGGACACTGGTCGCCGGAATGGAGCAAGGCGTGTGCGATGGCAACCCGATTGGCGCCGGTAAACGCCGCGGCGCCATTGCGCCCGTGACCATCAGGAGCCGACTCGCCGGAACCCGTCTTATCCACAGGTGCCGCATCCTGCGGCAGAACGGCCTTGGTCTTCTCCGTACTTCGTTTCCGCACCAGTCTCTCTGCCATGGCATGCAGCGCCGTCTTAAGCTTCTGGCCTTCCGATTCGCTCAGCGGCGCATGCGTGCTGCGATCGATGATCTGATCCAGTTCGTCCAGGTCCACATCGATCCGCTGCCTCATCGTCACCCCTGGCTGAGATACTCGCGGAAACGCCGCGTCAAGGGTAGGCCGAGGACCTCTTTGATCGGGCGGTTCGGTTTGTTGGTGTGGTCGTTCTTGCCCCGCCCGGTTGTGACTCCGAGCAGTTGCCAGTTGGCCGCGCGGTAACAAGCGCCGCGAAAACGCCCGGGATCGATAAAGGTCTCGGCGAAGTACACCGGATGGCCGTACATTCGTTCCCAGTCGGCGGACAGCGCGCGGGTCACCTTTCCCAGAATGTGCGACGCCAGGTGCGGCACGCGCACCCAGGGCAGGATCAGAAAGCGCGTGTTATAAGCGATGAAACGGATGTTGCGCCGCCGCGCTTCCGCGTTCCAGCCGATGTAGCGGTCGCGGCTGCCCAGATGACGCGGCGCCGAACTCCACGCCAGGCAGGCGATGGGACGGCCTTGCGCCCAGGCCAGATGTTTCAGGTGCTCACCGACAGGCTGTTGGTAGCCCAGATAATGATAGTGCTCCATCAGGCTGTTGAACAGGGGCTCATCGGCGGTGCGCCGCACTGGTTGGATGTCCACCGGGCCGAGCGCCTTCAATGGCATGACCAACGGGGCATCGTCGATCAACACTGCCTCCGGCCGGGGGCGCCCGGTCCGGCACTGGCCACGAATGTGGCGGCGCACCGGCGGCAATTCGATCTGGCCTGCGCGCTCCAACATGAGCAGCAGCCCGCGGCACACCATATCGCGAAGGGCGCCGTTGGCCTGCTTCCATCCCAGCGCTTCGCATAACTGCCGGGACAGCTTCCAGCGGCTGCTGGTGGCATGCGTGCGAATGAACTCCCGCAGGAACGCGATCTGCTCGTTACCGATCTCCTGGCCGCGGTAGCGCCACGTTTCCCCCATAACCGCAGCATGCCAGAGAAAAAATCAGAACGCAAGTCTTTTGTTGCGGAACTTTTCAACTTACCTTGCGCCACACCGGGGCCGCCGCGGTTTCCGGGTTCCCGGCCGCCAACAGCAGTTGTGCCTGGTGGGCTTCCAGCCGCCGGGCGGACTCGTTTCCGCTCGGCCACCACACGAACTTCCCCTTCGAAAGCCGCTTTTGGGCCAGCCAAAATCCCTGGCCGTCATAGACCAAAATGCGGATCGACGTGCCGCGCCGGCTGCGAAACACGAACAGGCAGCCAGAGAACGGATCGGACTGGAGCTTCTCTTGGCACAAACGGGCGAGCGAGTCGATACCCTTCCTTCCGTCCACCGCCTCGATTGCTACCAGGATGCGCATCTGCGGCGTGATCTGAATCACGCCGACTCCCACAATACGCGGCTGAGTCCGGCCAGGTCGGGCGCGGTTGCCCCTTTCCACTGGATGCGCAGCTTGCCCCGCGGTCCTTCCAACTCGATGAGACATTCCGTCGCATGCGTCGGTGGGGGCGCCAGTTCCATAAATGTTGCCGGCACCGGAGCACGTCGGCGTCGGACCGGCCTACCGCCTGCTTCCCCGTCCGTCAACTGCTTGAGCTTTTTGTACTCCAATCGCAGCACCTGGGCCGTCTGACACACACCGTGCGATCGAGCCAGTTCCGCGGCCGCTGCCCACAACGGCTCCGGAATCGGCAATTTCCCCCGCCGCGTCCGACGCCAATCTTCAAAGCGTCCACTCAGTTGTTGCAGATCAATTGGTACGGCAGGGGTTGGTCGTGGCATCGTCAGTCCTCCGGCGCAAGACTGACCTTATCAGTTCTCCCCGGGCGACGTCATGCACGCTTGCCGGAAGCTCACAAAGTAATCCCAAGCGGTACTTCATACAAGGCACCGAATTTCACGATCAAAAGGCCGGCCGTGAAGTCGAAGTGCTCGCGCGTTCGCTGGGTGCCACCAGGTACAACGGCCTGGGCACCGGGCGCTACTGCCGCGAGGTCTTGGACCTGGAAATCGATGGAGTCGTCGGCAACTTCGCGCACGGGATCTCGTGCTCGGGCGGGCTGTACCGCGCGACGGCTCCCGACC
>DATJMP010000212.1:0-12988 GCA_035508655.1 Bryobacteraceae bacterium | reverse complement strand
CGGCATGCACGCGGTAGCCGGCATCAAACTCGGGGGCTT
Organism: Bryobacteraceae bacterium; assembly: GCA_035508655.1. Classification (GTDB taxonomy): domain Bacteria; phylum Acidobacteriota; class Terriglobia; order Bryobacterales; family Bryobacteraceae; genus DATGMB01. Next base: position 12,949 of record DATJMP010000212.1, on the reverse strand, counting down.
CCTCCCGGTCTCCGCCATCCTGAATGCCTCGCTGCGCCGGGATCCACGCGCCCGCCACCTGCAAGATTCGCTCGAAGTGTCGACTGTGGGCGAGTGACGCCGGCAGGGCGTGTCCAAGACGTCCGTACACCGATGCGGCTCCCGTCCGAGCCGCGACCGTGACGGAGCGGTTTCCTCAAGAAGCGCCAAATCCCTCGGTCCACACGCCCGACTGTGCCCGGTGCCACCAATTGCGGCGCCGTGCGCGCCGGCGTTGGCTAGAATTGCTCCATGCAGCAAGAGGATCTGGACCGGTTGTGGGAGGAACACATCCGGCATGAGTTCTCCACACACGATACCGAAGCGACGCTGGCCACGATGGTGGAAGACGCTTACGTCAACCATGTCCCGGTGTTGACTGGCGGTTCGGGGCGGGATGCCTTGCGCACCTTTTATTCGCGCGACTTCATCCCGGCCATGCCGCCGGATACGAAAATTACGCCCGTCTCGCGGACTATCGGGGAAGACCAGCTCGTGGATGAGATGATCTTTTCCTTCACCCATACGCAGGACATGCCGTGGATGTTGCCCGGCGTTGCTCCCACCAATCGTTACGTCGAAGTGGCCGTGGTTGCGATCGTGAAGTTTCGCGACGGCAAGCTGGCCCACGAACATATTTATTGGGACCAGGCATCGGTACTGAAGCAGCTCGGACTGCTCACCGATCCCGCGCTGCCGGTCCACGGAATCGAATCGGCCCACAAGGTTCGGGCCGGAGGCTAGCGACGCGCTGGTGGCTTTTCGCGTGTTGACACGTCTTCCGGCCGCGGTATAGACTCCGAGACCGGGTCTGGTTTCGCGAGGGGCGAGAAACGCGGAGGGAAAATCCATGGCGCGTAAACGTGTCTATATCGTGGCGGCTCTGGCCGGGGCTGCGGCTTTGGCCGCGCTGGCCGAAGGGCCGAATTTCATTGCCGATTCCAAATTCAGCGGCTCGAGCCTGTCCGGATGGCACGTGATGGGGCAGGCCAATTGGAGTGCGCGGGATGGCGAGGTCAGTGGCAAGGCCACTGGTGGCAAGGGCGGCTGGCTGATGCTAGACCGCGGCTACCAGGATATCGGCTTCTATGCCGATTTCCGATGCACCGGCGAATGTGTCGCCGGCATCCTCCTCCGCGCCCAAAAAACGGCCGACGGCATGAAGGGCGTGTATGTTTCGCTCAGCCCCGAGCCCGCGGTTGCCAACGTCACGTTGGATGCCAACGGCCAGGAACTGACGCGCGCCAAGCTCCGGCCTGCCACCGGGCAAATCCGCTTCGCTCCCGCGGCCAATGCGCCGGCACCGGCGGCGGGAGGCCGCGGCGGGCGCGCGCCCATCTTCAAGGCGGGCGACTGGAACTCCGTTAACGTGATTCTGGATTCGGACATCCTTCGCGTCGCGTTGAACAACGCCAACATGGGCGGCGCCACCGACGACGATCGCATGGGCTATGGCCCTATCGCCCTTTACATCGGCAGCGGCGAAGTCGAGTTCCGCAACCTGGCCTTCAAAGACCTGATGCCGAAGTACGAGCCGAAAGAGCAGGTGGCCAGCCGCTTCCGCATGCAGCGGATCAGCGATTTCTACTATGCCTGGTGCGCCGCGGTGGCAGACATCAATCATGACGGGGTGCCGGACGTGGTGGCCGGCCCATTCTATTACCTCGGTCCCGATTACACCGAGCGGCGCGAATTCACGTCGGCCGAAGCCTACAATCCGAGCAACCAGTACGCCTCCGGCATGGTGAATTTCGCTTACGATTTCACGGGCGACGGCTGGCCGGACGTGCTGATGACGGCCTCGCGGCCGATGTGGCTCTATGTGAATCCGCGGGGCGAATCGCGGCGCTGGAACAAGTACCTCGTGGTGCCCAAGGTCACTACCGAAATCGTGCTGCTGAAGGACATGGACGGAGACGGCAAGCCCGAATTCGTTTACGGCGGCGACGGAATTTACGCTTATGCCAAGCCCGACCCTGCCAATCCCACCGCGCCCTGGATCGTCCACCCTGTTTCCGATAAGTCGCATCCTCCGAACATTCATGGCTTGGGCGTGGGCGATATCAATGGCGATGGCCGCGTGGACCTCCTCGGTCCCGATGGCTGGTTCGAGCAGCCGCCGGCCGGCAGCAACACAGTGTGGACGTTCCATGCCCAGGATTTCGGCCGTGGCGGCGCCGAGATGGGAGTCTACGACGTGAACGGTGACGGCCTGAACGACGTGGTCACCTCGATTGCCGCTCACGGCATCGGCATTGCCTGGTTCGAGCAGAAGCGCGACGCGGCCGGCAACATCTCCTTCGTCCGCCACGACATCATAGGCACGGATTTTCAGAGCCCGAGCGCAGGCGATGTGAAATTCAGCGAGCCGCACGGCATGATCTTCGCGGATATCGACGGCGACGGCATTCCGGACATGATCGTCGGCAAGCGCTACTTCTCGCACGAGGAGAGCTACACCGATCCCGATCCGTACGGCCCGGCGGTGCTGTATTGGTACCGCACGGTGCGCGACAAGAGCGCGCCGGGCGGGGCGCGTTTCGTTCCGGAGATGATTCACAACCGTTCCGGCGTGGGGTCTCATCTGGCGGTGGCCGATCTGAATGGCGACGGCGCCCTGGACATCATTACTTCGGCCGACCGCGGCACGTTCATTTTCTGGAATACGCCCCATGCCCCGGCGCCGAAATGAGACATCGACGTCTCGTCCGAATCTGTAAGTGGTTGATTCCAGAAGCTCGAAATTTCGAAAACGAGACATTGATGTCTCATTTGCACTCGGGCGGTCTGGTTTGACCGGCCTCTCGGCCATGACTGAAACGTGCTATACCACATCCATGGAAAACGTCCGCTTATCGAAAGCCCTGTCGCGCCGTCAGATGCTGCGCCTGGCCGTAGCACTGCCCTCGGCCGGACTGTTCCACCGGTTCCGCGCGTTGGCGGCTCCGCTCGTGAACCGGGTCAAGATCACGAACATACGGGCCATGGCGATCCAGAACATTGCCGGCAACTGCCTGATCCGTGTGGATACGGATGCCGGGCTGGTGGGCTACGGCGAAGCCGGCGCCACCGGGCCGATGGCGCGCGCCCGCATCGAAACCATGAAGGGGATGCTCATCGGCAAGGACCCGCTCGCCATCGAGGTGCATTTCCAGAACATGACTTCGCTGATGCACACTTACATGGCGCACATCCCCACCATCTCCGGCATCGATATCGCGCTGTGGGACCTGGCCGGGAAGATCATCGGCGCGCCGGTGTGCACACTGCTCGGCGGGCCATTCCGGCCGGCCATCCGGATGTACTCCCACGGGCTCGGCTTCGATATGCTCGACAAGGCGCAGTGCCGCGACTGGGCGCAGAGGATCAAGGAAATGCCGGAGGGTTTCACCGCCTTCAAGAACGGCATCGACCCGGTGCTCAAGGTGCCGGCGGCCCGCTTCGCCCAGACGCTGACCACGCAGCAGCTTCGCGACGTCGCGCACGCCTACGGCAACTGCCGCGAGGCGGTGGGAGACGATATCGACATCGCGGTCCATTGCCACAACGAACTCGACACTCCCAGCGCCATTGCCGTGGCCAAGGCCGTGGAGCCGATGAATCCGCTGTTCATCGAGGACGCGCTCAACCCGCCGTTCTCCGAAGCCTGGATGGCGCTGCGCCGTTCCACCCGCGTGCCGCTGCTGACCGGCGAGAAGCTGGAGATGGTGGCCGGCTTCAAGCCGTTCGTGGACAACCAGGCGGTGGACATCATTCATCCGGACCTGTCGTTCGCGGGCGGATTCACGGGTGTGAAGAAGATCGCCGATTACGCTTATATCTTCCGCACGCCGGTGGCGCTGCACAACGTGGGCTCGCTGGTGCTGACTTACGCCAACGCGCATTTCGGATCGTCCATCGAGAATTTCTACCGGTCGGAAAGCCAGTTAGGCCGGCCGAATCACTATATCGAGAAGATGGCCGCGAGCAACCCGCCGCAGGTGCGCAAAAGCCTGCTGCCGGTGCCGATGGCGGCCGGGCTGGGGCTGGAGATCGACCCCGATTTCCTGAAGCAGAACCTCGCGCCGGGAGAACCGTATTGGGGATAAATGGAGAGGCCGATAAAGATATGAATCCAGGAACTTGGGAAAATCCGATCAAACAGGCGCTCCGCCAGGGGCGGCCGGTGGCGGCGGCCACCATAACGACCCCGTCGGTGGAAGCCGCGGCGCAGGTCGCGGGGATGGGATTCGATTTCTTGTGGATCGAAATGGAGCATTCGCCCATCACGCTGGAGACCCTGCGCAACATGGTGCTGGCCACGCGTGGATTGCGGGCCGTGCCCTTCGCGCGCGTGCCGGTGAACGAGCTGTGGACTGCCAAACGGGTTTTGGACGCCGGCGTGTGCGGAGTGATCTTTCCGTTTACCAGTACGCCGGAACTGGCGCGGCAGGCGGCGGCGGCGTGCCATTATCCGCCGCTGGGGCGGCGAGGGTCGGGCGCCAACCTGGCGCGCTTCACCTGGCCCGGTGACGGTGAATACTTCGATTCGGCGGACAGCAACGTAATGGTCATCTGCATGGTCGAGGAGGAGCGGGCAGTGGAGCGGGTGGACGAGATCGCGGCCGTACCGGGGGTGGACGTGCTCTTCATCGGCACCAGCGACCTTTCGTTTTCCATGGGGCTGCGCGGCGACCAGAACCATCCCAAGGTGCAGGAGGCGGTAGCGAAGGTCGCCGCAGCGGCCAAGCGACACGGAAAGTTCCTGGGCCGGCCGGCAGGAATGCCGGAACTGGTCGGCCAGTATCTGGAGCAGGGATTCCTGATGTTCCAGGCTCCCACCGAACTGGGTCTGATGGCGGCGGGGGCGCGGCAATACCTTGAACCGCTGCAGAAGACGGCGCAGAAACCGCGGGCGGCGGGGTTGTACTGAATCCTAGTGGAGCCGCGACCGCCAGGGAGTCATACACCGTCCGGATCACTGGGCCAGCGGCCAAAGTAGCACAACCGTGACTTTCGAGAGAGCGGCGGGTCGGCCAACGAAGAGCCCAGGCGCTCAACACGCCCCAAACATCAGCTTCGAGCGTCCGCCAGCGCGAGCCCAAGCGCAGCCGCGCCCGTGGGCGCCGCGGCTGTTTCGATGCGCCATTCCGATTCCGGTGTGGCCGCGAAAATTTCCGGATCCGGCGAGCGGAAAAACTCGCGGTGCAGTTGTTCGACCGCAGCCAACAGCGCCGCCTCCGGGATCACGACGCTGATGCTCAAGCCTGACGAGCCCTGCGCGGTCATGCGGATGGCGCTCCCGAGCGCCGTCTGTGCCCGCGCCGCAATGCCGCAATTCCCCGAGATGCCATCGCCTACCAGGGACACCACGGCCATCCGCTCTTCCACGCTCACCTGAACCCGTCCTTCGATCCCGCGCAAAAGTTCCGGCAGGCAGGCGCTGCCGTTGACGGCAAACGATACGCCGTCCGGCCGCGATTGCACGAATCGAACCGCGATGCCATTCCTGAGGAACAAGTCGTGAAGTCCATCCGCGATGCCCGCCAGACCGACCGCGCCGCGCACCGTCAGGTGAACCACCGTCACGTCTTTCCGGCACGCGATCGATTTCACCGTGCCCGCCTTGCGCGCGGCGGACGGCCCCACCACCGTTCCCGGAATCTCCGGATGGCGCGAGTTCCGGATCACAATCCGAATGCCCTGCCGCACCGCGGGGCCGACGGTAGACTCGTACAGCACCTTCGCTCCCAGGCACGCCATTTCCTCGGCCTCGTCGTATCCGATCGAACGCAGCAAATAGCCTCCCCGCAGCACCCGCGGATCGCAGCTCAACATCCCATCCACGTCCGTCCAGATCTGGATCTCCTCCGCCGAAATCCCGGCGCCCACCAGCGACGCGGTCAGGTCGCTGCCGCCGCGGCCGAGCGTCGTAATCCTGCCATCCGCCGTCGCGCCGATGAATCCTCCCATCACCACCACGCTCTCCCGCGCGGCGAACGCGACCGTCCGCCTGAGCTTCGCGTACGTTTCCCAAAGCAGAGGCTTCGCGCACGTGAATTCGTTCCCGGTGACGATTACGTCCGGCGCGTGGACGTGCGTCGCGGCAATCTCCCCTCTCTTCTCCAGTGCCGCCGCCACGATTTCGCTGGACAAACGCTCGCCGAAGCTCAACACCTGGTCCTGGATCTCCGGCGACGGTTTGCGCCCCTCCTGCAATTCGATCAGAATGCCGTGCAGCTCGCGGAATAACGGTTCGATTCTTTCTTCAATAAATTTGCGCGCATCCTCCCACAAGAGCCGCTTGGTTTCCTGAATGTGGAATTGACGGAGGTCTTCCAGGCCCCGCCATGCCGAGTACGCGGAACCTCGAATGGCATACTGAAACATCTCCTGTAGCCGGTCCGTAGTTTTCCCCATGGCGGAGACAACCACGACCGGCCGGCGTTCGAGATGCCGTTTCACAATGTCCACGGCCCATTCAATGGCCGTCGCCGAAGCGACCGAGGAACCGCCGAATTTCATCACGATCATATTTTTGAGAGTGAATCTCCCCTTCGCTTCAAATCTAAAACCGGCTCGATAAAGAAGTCATAATCCCACCGTAAGGATTTCCTAAGGCTTTCGTGAAAAAGTCATGAGATCCGCCGCGGTCCCGGTTCACCTGTGATCGCCCTCTGGCTTCAACTCCGAGGATAAGTGTCTGGCATAGCACGGTTTGCCGAGATCGGATCGAGAAAATCGGCCCAATCCAAAGGCTTAGATATATACTGCCTGAGTCCTGGCCCAAGAAAGAAAGGTTCCAAATGAAGACACCTCTCCTGTGCCTGCTACTGATCGGCGGAGCCGGATTGATGAGGGCTGATATCCTTGAATCGATCACCTTCAATCTCTCGGATCTGCATACGGGCTCGACCCTGTCAGGTACCTTTGATCTGCCCGATTCTCCCGTCGCGGGGGACACTGCGTCCGCGGTGCTCTCGTTCAGTGATCCATCAGACTATTCGCCAATATCTCTAACAACGACGATTACGATCGAGAGCGGAACTCCGAGTGGTTTCGCGGTGGACTTCTCTGAGTTGACGTTCACGAACCTCAGCGGCAGCACCACTCCGATCGATACGAAGGATGTCGATCTGACGGGGTTTGCCTTCGCTAAATGCGCATCCTTTCCTTGTACGGCCAGCGGAGGCCTTCAAGACCGCAGCCCGTCCGTGTTCACATCGACCTACACGATTGCCCCGGTAGCCGCGGTGCCGGAACCAGGCTCTGTCTATGGTTTGCTCACGGTGATCGGGGTGCTGGGCCTGATAGGAAAAAATCGCCTGAGTCGGCCGATACGTTGAAACGCGGAGAGCACGCTCGGCGCGCATGCTCCGCGTTTTCAAGTTAATGTACGCGCCTCGCCGGGCGGGAAATCTAGTGCGCGGGAAGCGTCCAGACGAATAGCATGTTTTGATTGTCGTCGACCGCGGCGAACTTAGCCGTGTTATTGCCGGCTAAGCGCGTCATCAGGCCGAATGAGCCGCCCTGGTTCGGATCCACCGAAAGCTCTTTGACGAATTCGCCATTCCGGGTGAACTCCACGATCTCGCTCGGCTGGTTGGGATCGCCATTGATCACGTCGTTGTTGCTCACCAGCAGGTCGCCGTTCGGCGCTTTGGCCATGGCCAGCGCGCCGTGCAGGTGCGTGGCGTCCTGATAGACGATCGTGCCCGTGCCCTGGTTCTGCGTAGTCGTGCGAGCGCTTGGCACGGCGAACACGGCGTTATCTTCGCTGGAGGCGACAAACAAAGTATCCGTCGCCGCTTCGTATACCAAGCCCGTCGGAGCCACCACCAGGGCGGCCGGGTCGCAGCGGTGCATGTAGCCGGAGGCGATGATCACCGAATCTTCCAGTTGCATACCGGCGGGGCTCAGGGCGAAGTCCAGACGAACGATGTTACCCGACAGCGCGTTCGAGATGAAGGCCGCCACGTTGGGTCCCTGTTCGTACAACGTCATGTCCCAGGGTCCGTCGATTCCCGATCCGGTAATGGCGCCAAGCACGCTTCCATTCTGGCTGAGCACGAGAAGAGATCCGGGTTCCGCCGTGCCGCAGGTGCCGTCCTCGGTCGGAAAGCTGCCCACCATCACGTATCCGGAGTTCAGGATTCCCAGCGCTGTTGAAAGGCCCCGCTGTCTGGTGTTGCCTTGGAAGAAGAGCGACTGTTTGCCCGCCGGAGTGATCCGGACAATAGTAGTGCCCGTGCCTTGCAGGTTCTGATTATTGTTGAAATTGGAAACCAGGATATCGCCGGGATTCAGACTTGAGCCGGGGAAGCCTACTGGGACGAATGCCACTCCATAGGGATTCACATCGCCGTTCGCCGGCACCGTGGAAACGGCCTGCACACTGTTGGGAAGAAAGCCGCCGCCCGGCGGTTGAGCCGCGGCGGCGGCCGCCAGGGCGAAGATGATGCTGAAGATGGTGATCGGCCGGCGTCGGGTGGCGGCGGCGTGAATGGCTGGCTGCGTAATCGTAACTTTCATTGGTCTTGCTCCTCTCCTTTTTTCTTGCGGCTTTTCGCTCTTGCCGCATGACAGAATCGAGATTATCGGGATCGAAAATGGAAGTCGTAATTCCGCGGTTAAATTGCGGTTAGGATTTCGGTGGCCCGGATTCGGCGGCCGCCAGCAGTCGCGCAATGGCGGCGGCCAATTCTTCCAGGTTCTGGAAAGAAGCCGCGCGGCCGGAGTCCAGGTGCTCGATGCGGCCGGACAGATCGCGCCGTTCGGGGTTGCTGGAGGCCCGCAATTGCAGGACGAAATCGCGTTGCATGATATCCCGAGCGTAGCGGGCCGCGAACCACTGAGTCGTCAGGAAACGGTTAAAAAACGGTAAATGTCCGCGCCGCGCGCGGTTGGTAGAATTGAAACCAGCATTGCCCTCGGAGAGGTCCATATCGTTTCCGCCGTACCGGCTCGACCCTGTCAATCAATGCGTCTGGCTGGGTGCGCAAACCCTGGTCCTCACACCTAAGGCATACGCGGTGCTGCATTTCCTCCTTCGCCATCCGGGCCGCCTGATGACCAAAGAGGAGCTGCTCGACGCGGTGTGGCCGGAGACTCACGTGGGCGAGGGCGTCCTCAAGGTTGCGATCGCCGAGCTGCGCAAGGCGCTTCACGATCACACGCGCCAGCCTTTGTACATCGAGACCGCGCATCGCCGCGGATACCGGTTCGTGGGCCTCATCGAAGAGGCCGGCGGCGGCACGGGTCCGCGCGGCAGCCGCGCGCTCGAGCGCGAACCGGAACTGGCGCGCCTGGACGGCTGGCTGGCCCGCGCGCTCGAAGGCGAGCGTCAAATCGTCTTCATCACCGGAGAAACCGGCATCGGCAAGACGACGCTTCTTGAAGCCTTCGTGGAGCGGGCCTCCACCAACCCCGCGCTATGGACGGCGCACGGCCAGTGCCTGGAGCAGTTCGGCGAAGGCGAGCCGTATATGCCCGTGCTGGAAGCATTCACGCGCCTTTGCCGCGAGCCCGGCCGCGAATCTCTGCCGGCCCTGTTGCGCCGCCACGCACCCACCTGGCTGGCACAAATGCCGTCGCTCATTCCCGCGGCGGACCGCGAACTGCTCGCCCGCGAGGTCCTCGGCTCCGCGCGCGAACGCATGCTGCGCGAGGTCGCCGAAGCCATCGAGGCTTTGACCGCTGAGACCCCGCTCCTGCTGGTATTGGAAGATCTGCATTGGTGCGACTATGCGACGGTCGATGTCATTGGTTACCTGGCTCGGCGCCGCGGGCCCGCCCGGCTGATGGTGGTCGGAACGTACCGTCCCGCCGAAGTCGTCGTCAAGCAGCATCCGCTGGGAGCCCTAAAGCGCGAACTGCAGGTGCGCGGCCAGTGCGCGGAGGTGGCGCTCGAGCTGCTTTCGGAGCGTGCGGTTGCGGATTATCTCAAACTGCGCTTTCCGGGTGCTCAGTTCCCGCGGGAGCTGGCGCAACTGGTCTACGCGCGCACCGACGGCAATCCCCTCTTCGTCGTGAACGTAGCCGATTATCTGGTCGCACAGAAGCAGGTGATTCATCAGCCTGCCGCCGATGGATCGGGCGAACGGTGGGTTTTAGGCGTGCCGCTCGATCAGGTGGAACTCGGCATTCCCGAAGACCTGCAGCAGCTCATTGAACGGCAGTTGGAGATGTTGAGCGCCGAAGAGCAGGACCTGCTGGTGCGGGCGAGCGTGGCGGGCCTGGAGTTCTCCACGCGAACGCTGGCGGGCGCGGGCCTCGGCGACATCCGCACGCTCGAAACCCGCTGCCAGCAACTGGTGAGGCGAAGACAGTTCCTGCGGCCGGCGGCCACCATTACCTTGCATGATCGCAGCCTGCTGGAGCGTTACGGCTTCATCCACGGCCTCTTTCAGCACGCTCTTTACCGCCGCGTTCCGGAGCCGCGCCGGGTCCTGCTGCATCGCGCGCTCGGCGAGTTTCAGGAAAAAGCCTACGCCGCGCACCTGCGCGAGATCTCGGCGGAATTGGCCACGCACTTCGAACAGGGGCGCGACTATGAGCGAGCCGTCCGCTACCGGCTGCTTTCCGCCGACAACGCCACCCGGCGCTACGCCAACCGCGAGGCCATCGATCATCTGAGCCGCGCCTTGGAACTGGTCGCGCTTCTGCCGGCCGCGCAGCGCCCTGAAACGGAAATCATGATCCTGGCCAGGCGCGCCGCGGCCCGGCGGACCATGGATGAAAACGATGCCGCGGTCGAAGATCTCGAACGTGCCGCGCAATCTGCGGCCGCGGCCGGCCGCGTGGACTGGCAGGTCCGCGTGCTGCTGCAACTCAGCAGCGTCCTCTTCTGGACCGATCATCAGCGCAGCCTTGCGGCCGCGGAATCGGCCGTAGAACGAAGCCGCGGCCAGGCCGATCAGTGGCTGCAGACCCAGGCACGCGGCTATTGCGCCAGCCGCCGAATCCGCCTGCGGGGCTGGACCGGCGAGGATTTCCGGGAGGTCCTGGCCGCCCGCGACGCAGCGCGCACGGCCGGCGACCGCGAATACTTCGGCCTGCACACCATGTCGTGCGCATTCTTTCACTCATACCGCTCGGAAGCGCAGGAGGCCTGCCGCGCCGCTGATCAGGGCATGGAGATCGGATTAGAAACGGGCGACGCCTTCCTTTACATGTCCTGCCAGTACTTCAAGGCGTGGGCGCTCCTCCATTCCGGCGAGTGGGGCGGCGCGCTGGAACTTGTCCGCGAGGGTCTGCGGCTATCGCGCCAGAACCGGCATGTGACCGGTGAAACCGTGCTGCGCATGATCGAAGCCCGGATGCACCTCGAAGCCGGCGATTATCGCCGCGCCTATGACCTGGCCGTCGAGACAGTCCCGCTGGCGCGGCCCGGCTTCCCGGAGTTCGTCACCCGCATCGTTTTGGGCGAAGCGCAGGCGGGCCTGCGGGAAGATCGGGCCGCTCTCGAAACCCTCGTTGGTGTCCTGCGGGTTTCGCGCGAAGGTCCCTTCCATCTGGACTGGGTCTTTCAATTGCCTTTGTACCGCGGCATGGCCGAACTGTGGCTCGCTCGCGGCGATCTCGTGGAGGCCGGCCGCGCGGCGGCATCCCTGGTGGAGCTTGCCGCCGGGCCGGGAGAGCGGAATTATCTCGCGCAGGGCAGAAATCTGCTGGCCCGCATCGCCCTCGCCCGCGGAGATCTCGCCGAGGCGCAATCGCACCTGGCCGAAGCCATGAACACGCTGGCGGAAGGCAAAGGCGTGCTCGCCGAGTGGCGTGTCTCCACCACCGCCGCGGAAGTCTCCGAGCGCGCCGGCCGGCAAAGCGAGGCCGCCGCGTATCGCACAAAAAGCGCCGCCATCCTCGCGCAGATTGCGGCGACAATGCACGCGGACGAACCCCTGCGCCGCGCCTTCTCTGCGCTCGCGGCCGAGCAGATGGAGCCGAAAGTCGGACGGAATCCCTCCGGGGAGCGGTCCTTTCCCGCGGTCGGCTGATCCCGCGCGCCGCTCTTTCGGCTGAAGGTGGTAGACTCCCTTCTGCTGCCCATGAAACGAATCTGCCTCCTTCCTTTGTTCGCCTCGCTGGCTGTCGCCCAATCCGGCGCGGGATCCGGGCAGGTGCTCTACTCGCAATTCTGCGCCGTCTGTCACGGTGCCGCCGGCGAAGGCGCATCCGGCCCCGACCTCACCAATCCCCTCTGGCAGCGCTCCGTCCGCGACGACGATCTGGAGCGCACCATCCGCACAGGCCGGGCCGGGACCGCCATGCCGTCCTTCGAGGATCGCATCGATGCCGCCGGCCGCCGCGCGCTCATCGCCCATCTGCGCCGTCTGGCCGCCTCTGCCGTCGAGGCCGCCAATGCGCTCGCCGTGCCCGAGATCCACGTCACAGCGGGCAGTCTCCAGAATCCCGACCGTGATCCGGACGAGTGGCTCATGTACGGCCGTGATTACGGCAACCGCCGCTTCAGCCCTCTCGAAGAGATCACTCGCGCCAACGTCCGCAACATGGTTCCCGCCTGGAGCTTTCAAACCGGCACTCCGGATGGTCTGGAAGCGACGCCTCTGTTCGTCAACGGCGTCCTTTACCTCAGCACCTCATGGGACCACGTCTTCGCCATCGACGCCCGCACAGGCGCTGAGCTCTGGCATTACCGCCGCCGCCTTCCCGAGAAGCTGCGCTACTGCTGCGGCCCGGTGAATCGCGGCGTGGCGATCCTGGGCAGCACGCTGTACCTGGGAACTCTGGATGCCCACCTGGTGGCGCTCGATGCCCGTGACGGCCGCGTCCGCTGGGACGTGGAGGTTGGGAAGGTCGATGAGAACGTGAGCATCACCGCGCCGCCGCTCGTCGCGGGCGACAAGATCATCACCGGAATGGCCGGAGGCGATTTCCCTTCGCGTGGCTTCCTGGACGCCTACGACGCGTCCACCGGCAAGCGCCTCTGGCG
>DATJMP010000211.1:0-3808 GCA_035508655.1 Bryobacteraceae bacterium | reverse complement strand
CACATTCCGGTGAAGCACATCGGGCAAACGCGGGTGGAGTGGGCGCTGCTGGGCGTGATCGCCGTAGTGTGCGCGGTGCTCTCGTTTTTGCAATACCGGTGGACCGGCGAGTTGAGCCGCGCCGAACCGGCTCTGTTGCGTGCGGGGTTGAACGATCAAACGCGGCGCCTGGTGCAGGCGTTCAACGAAGAGATCCGCGACAGTTGTACGCTGCTGTTGCCGGACGCGATAGAGTTGCGGCAAGAGGGCACCGCGGAAGCGCACAGAATCCGCTATCAACAGTGGGCAGCGGCGCATGATCGGGCCCTATTTGCGCGGATCGGAATTGCGGCGCCGGAAAAGGGAGCGCTCCGCCTCTACGGCATCGGCAGCGATGGACAGGTCGCTGCGATGGAGTGGCCGGCGAGTTGGGACAGCCTGCGCGAGGCGATGACGAGCCGCGTGAAGGGCGGGGGATGGCCGCCGAACACTTCGCCGGACACGAACACGATCCAACTCCCCGTGTTCTCCGACTCTGCGGACCGCGGTTCAGAAATGGAGTGGATGATCTTCGACGTCAACCTGGATTATGTGCGGAGCAAGCTGCTGCCGCGCCTGGTGACGGAGTATCTGAATCCCGGGGGCGATCCAGTCTACGATGCATCGGTGAGTTGGGCCGGCCCTGGCGGGCCCGTGTTCTTTTCCACCCGCGCCGATCACGCGAGCGTCGCACGGGGCGCCGATGCGATGGCGGGGCTGTTCTCCATGGAAGTGGGGGGATGGCCGGGACGCGGCCGCGGCGGACATCCTCACGACGAGGGCCGGCAGGGGCGGTGGGTGCTCGCGGTTCGGCATCGGGCGGGATCGCTGGATATCGCGGTCTCGCAAGCTCGCCGGCGAAATCTGGTTGCGTCGTTGCTGCTGGTGGGGCTTCTGGGAGGTACCGCGTGGGCTTTGGTGCAGTACACGGCCCGGTCACGACGGCTGGCGGAAATGCAGTTCCGCTTCGCGGCGGGCGTGTCGCACGATCTGCGGACTCCGCTTACGGCGATCCGTGGAGCTGCGTACAACCTGGTGGAAGGTCTGGTGAAGGAGCCGGCGGCGGTGGGGCGCTACGCCAGGCTCATCCTGCGAAATGCCGAAGAACTGACGTCGATGATCGAGAATGTGCTGGCATTTTCGGCCTCGCTGCACTCGAAGAAAGAGGAACACCTGGCGGTTGTCGCGGTGGGCGATCTGCTGGAACACGCGGCGGCCGCGATGGCGCAGGAAATCGAGCAGGCCGGCTGCCGGATTGAAGTGACGGTACCTCCGAATCTTCCGGCGGTGGCAGGCGATCCCGTGGCTCTCGAGCTGGTTTTTCGGAACCTGATCGGCAATGCGGTGCGGCATGGCGCCGCAGGCAAGTGGATCGGAGTGTCGGCGGCGCGCCTGGCCGATGGGGTGGAAATTCGGGTGTGCGATCGCGGCCCGGGCATTCCGGAAGCGGAGCAGAAGCGCATTTTCGAGCCGTTCTATCGCGGCGAACAGACGCGCGCGCAGCGGATTCAAGGAACCGGATTGGGACTCAGCCTGGTGAAGTCGACCGTGGAACGATACGGAGGCATTATCGAAGTACAGAACTCGCCGGGCGGCGGTGCGCAATTCACCGTGCATTTGCCCGCGGCTCCGGAGGCGGTATGAGTTCCCGCATTCTCCTGGTGGAAGACGCTCCGGACGTCCAGTTGATCGTGGCGGACCTGCTGCGGGGCCACGGTCATGAAGTGGTGGTTTCAGGCGATGGGGCTGAGGGATTGCGGCTGGCGATCGAGCAGCAGTTCGATCTGCTGATTCTGGACGTCATGCTGCCAGGAGTCGATGGGTTCGAGTTATGCCGCGAGGTTCGCGAGCGCGGCTTTGACGGAGGCATCCTGATGCTGACCGCGCGTGCGCAGGTGGATGACCGGGTGGAGGGTTTGCGGACCGGCGCGGACGATTATCTCATCAAGCCGTTCGACTCGAAAGAATTGCTGGCACGGGTGAGCGCCCTGCTGCGCCGGCTGGGAAAGACGCCGCTCACGCCGGTCTCGCATTACCAGTTCAGCGATGTCACGGTGGACTTTGAGCGCCGCGAAGTGCTACGCGGCGGCGAGCCGGTCAATCTGGCGGCGAAGGAGCTGCAGTTGCTGCGGCAGTTGATCGATCACCGCGGGCAGGTGCTGTCGCGAGAGCGGCTGTTGTCGCGGGTTTGGCACGATCAGCCGTTCATCGGCCCGCGTACGGTGGATGTGCACATTGCCTGGCTGCGGCAGAAACTGGAGGGGAATCCGCAAGTCCCGAGGCACATCATCACGGTTCGCGGAGAAGGCTATTGCTTCGAGCCATAGGAGCTTTTGCTGCGTGGCCGTGGCGCAGGCGGTTTCGCGTGCGTTGGGAATCACTCGGACGCCGCGAACGGTGGTGGTCGCCTGGCTGCGGCAAACCGGATGGGACCCGGCAGGCCGAGCGCCAAATTACCACGGTGCGCGGAGAAGCTACTGCTTTGAGCCGTAAGGGATAACACTTCTTAACACTTCGCGAATAACGTGCGCGTCTTCTTCCACGTCGTTCGTTATGAGATTCCGAACCGTGGCCGCTACGACCTTTCGCATCCAAAACGACCTCGACCAGCGCGTCGCCCGAAAGTTGTCCGTCCTGCTCGTGGGAGAGGACTGGCGTACACGGCGTTTTATTCGAACGGTGTTGAAGTACGCGACCGAGGCGGCCGTGATGGAGGCGCCGTACACCGATGCCGCCGCGTTCGTGGCGCGGGAGGCGGAGAGGCCCATCGACCTGCTGATCGTGGATGTTGAATCGGACGATGCGGCGGCTGGTATCGAGGAAATCCGCGAAATCGCCGCGGCGAATCCATCGATGAAAGTTCTGCTGATGTCCTTCCGGGACGATTTGGCGTGCGAAATTCCCGCCGGCTGGCGTTATCTGTCAATCCCGTTCCCAACGACTGACTTTGTGGACTGCGTGGCGGAACTTTCGCGTTCCGCGTCTTCGCGGTCTTCCATCCGATAGGCGGTGATATATGAAGCTGCGTCTGTATTCTCGTTTCCAGTTCGGTCTGGTGCTGGCAGGGGGAGCGCTTCTCGCGCTGATGCTGTGCGTGCAGTGCATCCGGACCTATTTGTACACGGATGCGGTTCTGGCGCCGCAGCAGGCGCAGCGCGAGGCCGAACGTCAGATGATGGCCCTTGGCACGGCGGCTCGCAGCGCCGGAATCGCCGACCCGCGCGCGCTCGGTCCGGTCATCGAACACACGTTGGAGTCCGATAGCGATCGTGTACTTTGGATGCGCGTGCTGGATGGGGATCGTCATGTGGTTGCGCAAGGGGGCAATCCGCCGGCGGCGGCAACAGTGCCGGTGGATTGGAGAGAGCGGCCGCAAGAACGAGGGCCCGCAACACTGCTGGTGGACACACCGCAAGGCAAAGCCTTCGTTGCCACACTGCCACTTCGTATGCCAAGGCCGCTGCGGCCGGAGCAGGGCGGCTGGACGCCGGGCGGCCGGCGGGGAGCGGCATTCGCGATCCAGTTGGCGATCCCTCTCAAGGCGGTGACATCGGCATTCGATGGACTCCGGAGGAACCTGATTGTCGGTGTAGCGGCGTCCATCGCACTGCTGATCGCAATCGGAGTAATCGCGCTGCGCACGCCGCAATATCTCCGCGGGAAGTACCTGGAAGGCGAGTTGCAACTGGCCAGGCGGGTGCAGCGAGATTTGCAGCCCCAACCGCATTCCATTTCCTCAGACGTGGCCTTCGCGGCGTCGTCGGTGGCTGCGGATCACGTGGGTGGAGAT
>DATJMP010000210.1:0-30555 GCA_035508655.1 Bryobacteraceae bacterium | reverse complement strand
ATTCTCGCCGATAAACTGCGCGGCTACACGGCGCTGGTCTTCGACCTGATGGAGATTCCGGAGAAGGTCCTCGCAGCCTGCCAGGCGCTCATGCCGCATCTCGCGTACCTGGCGCTCACCAGCGCCGATCCCGCCCGCATCCTGCCCATACCCATCTGGATGCACCGCACCTCGGTCCCCTTCATCACCCGCGAGCACTTCGAGACCATCCACTGGCCCACGCTGCGGCCGATCTTCGATGCCCTCTGGCAGCAGGGCACGCAGGTGCTGATGTACGCCGAAGGTAAATGGGACGCCCATTTGGAGCGCTTTGCCGAATTGCCCGCCGGCAGCGTGATCTTCCATCTGGATCGCACGGACGCGCTCGTGGCGCGTCGGGTGCTTGGCAGCAAGTTCTGCCTGAGCGGAGGCGTGCCGAACGCGCTGCTGGCCTTTGGGAGCGCCGACGACGTTACCGCCCAGTGCCGCCGACTCATTGAAACTATCGGGGCGGAGGGCGGCTACATCATGGATGCCAGCGCCATCATGCAAAATGACGCCACCATCGAAAACGTCCGCGCCATGACCAACGCGACACTGGAATACGGAAGGTACCGCTTGCCTTCCTCGCCATCGGCATCCGTTCCGCCGGCGCCCCTTGCCGCAATGCCGGAGTGGGTGGCAGGGGCCAAGCCTCGGCCCGGCATCTGTTTCCCGTTCGAGGAAAAATTGCGCGAGATGCCGCCGGTTTTGGGGGATGCCGCCTTGTTGCGAGACGTGTGGGACGACATCGAGGGGCTGGCATACCTGTATATCTGGCACGTGCTGCTGAGTTTTTGAAGGGGCGAGTTCTTCGACGAGGTGTAGAGCCGCCTTTCAGGCGGCGAGGCCGATATTTCTACAGTTCAGGTATGCCGGCGAGGACGCCGGCATGGCAAGCCGGAGGCTTGCGCTACAGCGGAACGGTTCGTACGCAAAAGATCACTCGCCGCCCAGAACCAGATCCGCAACCTTCAGGGCGAGTTTATCGGGCTGCAGATCCGTACGGTTGGAGAGAATAACGATCGTCAGTTGGTCTCGCGTGAAGCGCTCGATGACGGTGCGGAATCCGGTGGTGCTGCCGGAGTGCCACATGCGCGGATGGCCGCGGTACGGATCGAGAAACCATCCGAACCCGTACGCAACCGGCTTGCCGGGCGCCAGATTGTCCTCGCCCGGCACTGCCGGCCATCGGGGCGAGGAGCCATCGACGAGCATGGCCGGCGTCAGCGCGGCGTCCATTTCCGCGAGGCTCAGGAGCGTGTGCCGCTCTAATGCGGCGTCCCACTTCGCCAGGTCGGCCAGGTTGGAATACACGCCTCCGTCGCCTAAAGTCGCGGAGGTGGAGCTCTGGTCGGTTTCGGAAAATTCGTCGCCGCGTTTGGTGTGACCGTAGGCGCGGCTAGGAACGGCGGCGCCGGCGCTCACATAGGCCAACGTGTCGCGCATGGCGAGCGGCGCGAAGATACGGTCGTGGAGAAATCGGGGGAACGGCTCGCCGGATACGCGCGCCACGATCAGGCCGAGTACAACATATCCGGAATTGCTGTACGCCCAGCTCGCGCCGGGTGCGAACTTGCCCTTGCTCTCTCGTTCCAGCAACTGCAGCACTTCGGCGTCCTGAATCTGATGCGTGGCGCTCCAGCGCGGCCCCCCGGCCTTTTCCGCCGCTTCCATCAGGTCTTCATAATCCGGCAGCCCGGAAGTGTGGGTCAACAGGTGACGAACCGTGATGGCCCGGCCGTAAGCCAGAAATTCGGGGAAGATTTCGGTGAGGCGCGTGTCGTAGCGCAGCTTGCCATCGTGAACGAGGAGCATGGTGGCCATGGCGGTGAACTGCTTGGTGAACGATGCCAGCCGGAAGTTCGTTTGGGCATCGATACCGGCCGGCGCGCGCAGGTCGCGAACGCCATAGCCCCGCTCGAAAATCGCGCGGCGGCGATAGCGCACCAGCACCGCCAGCCCCGGCGATTTCCGGTCCGTACAGGATGCAAAGATGGCATCGATCCTGGACGGCAACGGCGGCGTGGCGCCGGTTAGCGCGGTACCCGCCGCGGCCAGGAATGCCGGCGCCAGAATGCCGAAGCGATTGGTCATGTGCGCGTGATCACCTCTTCTCGATTATGCAGTGTCCGCGCTGCCGCCGGGCGGCAAACCGGAGTTGCGAATGGAAATATCATGAACGGTATGGTTGAACCATTGACCACCGGGCGCCGCCGCTTTCTGCAGACGGCCGGCGGCACGCTTCTTCTCAGTCCACAGGCCGCGTTCTCGTACCAGGCGAACTCGGCTGTGGAGGTCGGATTGATCGGTTGCGGAGGACGGGGCAACTGGATCGCGCCCTTCTTTCCGCAACAGGCGGGAGCACGCGTCGTCGCGCTCGCCGACGTCATCCAGAAAAACCTGGAGGAAACTCGCCAGAAGTTCGATGTACCGGCCGCCCGCGCCTACTGGGGGCCGGATGCGTACCGCGAGCTGGCGGAGTCCAAGCTCGATGCGGTGATCATCGAGACCCCTCCTTACTACCATCCTCTGCATGCGGCCGCGGCGGTGAGCGCCGGCAGGCATGTTTTCTGCGCTAAACCGGTGGCCGTGGACGTGCCGGACAGCAAGAGCTTTCTTCGCGCGGGCCAGGAGGCGGGGCGGAAAAACCTGAGCTTCTGGGTGGATTTTCAGACCCGCGCCCGCCCCGTGTTTCAGGAGGCGGCGGAGCGGATTCGCCGCGGCGACATCGGCAACGTGGCCATGGCGCAGGTCTTCTACTATGCCAACCGGCCGTGGATCGACCGCTCGGTTCCCGGCATGGAGCCCGGGCACAAGCGCATGGTGAACTGGATCGGCGACCGCGTGCTCAGCGGAGACATCATCGTCGAGCAGAACATCCATGTGATCGACGTCGCCAACTGGTTCCTGGGCGGCCATCCCTTGAAGGCGTCCGGCACCGGCGGCCGCACCGATTGGACCGGAACCCGCAGCAACACCGGTGACGCCTGGGACCACTTCGCCGTGAACTACTGGTATCCGAACGGGGTGCACGCCACCTTCAGCTCCCACCAGCTCACCGGCCGCTTCTCTGACCTGTGCATCCGCTGCTTCGGCCTGAAAGGCTGCGCGGACACGCATTACGGCGGACTGGTCCGCGTGACGAACGACGATGCCACGAAGAACTGGACCGGCGCGGAGAAGGACGATACCTTCACAGGCGGCTGCATCACCAACGTCAAGCAGTTCATCGAGAGTATCCGCACCGGCAAGCCGGTCAACAACGCGGCGACCGCGGTGGAGAGCAATCTGACCGGCATTCTGGGGCGCATGGCGGCGTATCGCGGCGGGATGGTGACCTGGGCCGAGATGATGGAATCTCAGGAGAAATGGAAGGCGGACCTACAGCTCAAGTGGTGAGCGATCGCAATCAGGGCTGCGCCCAGTAGCGGCGCCGCGCCTGCACGGTCAGGCCCTTTTGTTTGGCCGATAGCTGGATGCTGCGAAACTCGGAGACGGTTGCCGGCTTGTCCGAGACATAGCCGAGGTTGTACTGGCTGCGCAGCTCCTGCTGCAAAGTGTCGAAGACCTGGTCGAGGGTCAGCTTCTTCGAAACCTCGAAAAACCCGCCGCCGGTTTCGGAGGAGAGCTGCTGGAGGACGTGCCGGCCGTCCCTGCCGCTGCCGAAAAGACCGTAAGCGCCGGGGTCCGAATAGAGGATCGAATAGATGAGCGTCTCGGCGCGCTGCGCGGCTTCGATGCCGTCCTGCAAGCTGCCATAGCTGCCGAAATCCACACCGTCCGACATCACGATCAGCGCCTTGCGCCCTGTCTGCTTCTTCATGATCTCGTTGGAGGCCTGAGCAACCGCATCATAGAGCAGCGTTCCGCCGCCACCCTGCATGCGCAGTTGGGCCATGGTTTCCGAGTCCACGTAAGCCAGGGCGTCCTCCAGCTTTCCCACCGAAGAGGTCAGCGCCTTGCGCACCTGTACGGCGCTATCGAACTGCATGAGAAAAACCTGGTCCTTCCTTTCCCGGACCACCTGATCCAGAAAGTGCATGCACGCGCCGCGCTCCGCGTCCAGCACGTGCCTTTGGCTGGCGCTCGTGTCCACCAGGAGGCCGAGCGTCAATGGGAGGTCGCTCTCGCGCGCGAAATAGCGAATGGCTTGCGGCCGGCCGTCTTCTGAGAGGAGGAAATCGTCCTTCCCGAGGGTCGTGACGAGTCCGCCGTTTTTCGCTCGAACGGTGGCCAGCACGCTGACCACCTTGACCTCCGTCGAAAAGACCGGCTGTTCCTGCGCCCTGCCCATTCGCGCACCGCAGAGAGCGGTGGCCAGCTGGAGCATCCGGCGCCTGGTCAAGATCGACTTCATTTTCCCCCGGCCGCGTCCGTTCATTCAGCAGTTAGGACGCTCCTCCGCCACCTCAGGTTGCCGCCTGGTTGGACCGCCGATCCCAGTATCCCAACCGCATAGGCCGTTTTTCCTATAGCGAGTCTCTAGCCCCGAACGCAAGAATTTACCCTATGAGCCCTCAGATGGAATCTCCCTTATCGGAGCTTGCTGCCGCAGCCGCTGAAGTAGCGAAGGGCGATTTCGATGCGGCCAAACGGATTTTCGCTCTGGCCGATCCGGATGCGCAGGAGGCGGAGATCGCGGCCGTCGCGGAAGCTTTCGGGGTCATGGCCGTCAGCGTGGAAGCGAGGGAAATCTGCCTGGAAAGGGCGCTGACGGAGATCCGGGAGAAGAACGCCGAGTTGGAGGAGGCTTCCCGCACGCGCGCCGAGTTCGGAACCATCGCGTCGTTCATCATCATCGTGCTTTCGATGTATGCCATCGCGCTGGCGTTCATGCAGAACGTGATCAAGCTGGATATCAACCTTCGGCGCACCTCGGTGGAGACGATCAGCTTCGGTTTCCTGCTTCTGCAGATCGGCATGGCGGCGGCATTTATCCTCAGGCACAAGCCGCGTCCGGAAGACTACGGCTGGACGCTCGACGGCTGGCGGCGGTCGCTCGCCGAGTCGGCCGTAGTTATGGCGGTCACTTTCGGAGCGATGGTGGGAATAAAGTGGGTGCTCGTCCGGCATACACCGGGACTGGCGGCGCATCCGCTGGTGGATTGGCGTTACTGGGGAGGCTGGCAAACCGTGTCGTCCTACCTGTTCGTCGCTCCCGCGCAGGAATTGATCGGCCGTGGATTTCTGCAGAACTCCATCGAGAAATTTCTAACCGGACCGCGCCGGCGGTCGGTCGCTATTCTTTTGACATCCATGCAGTTCGGCGTGGTCCACCTGCATTTCAGTTTCGAAACAGGAGTGATCGCGATGCTGAGCGGGGTTCTCTTCGGCGCCATGTTTGCGCGCCAGCGAAGCCTCCTGGGCGTCTCGCTCAGCCATTACGTACTGGGAAGCCTCGCATTCGGTCCCTTACGCCTTCTGCACTTGGGCGGGTCCTAGAGAACGGTATGGTATTATACGGACAACCTTGCACTCGGACCAGGATGTAGCACTCGCTGTTCAGGAACCGCATCGGACCGCGTATCTTCAGGGCTCGCCGGAGGGCGGCTCCCCGCGCATTTCTCTGCAGCCGCGTCCGCACGAAGCGGGACTGATCGGCGTTCTGCCTGGCATTGCTCCGTCGGCTCTCGGCGACCCCTCCATGGCCGGGGTGCACCACACCCGTTACCCGTATATTTGCGGCGAAATGGCCAATGGGATTGCAACGGTAGAAATGGTGGCGGCCATCGCCGCCCATGGCATGCTCGGATTCTTCGGGGCGGCAGGGTTGTCCGTAGAGAAGATCGAAGCCGCCGTGGCGGATCTGGAAGCGCGCTGCGGCCATTCGCTGTGGGGCTCCAATCTGATTCATTCGCCGCAAGCGCCCGAACTGGAAGAGGCCACCGTCGATCTCTATTTGCGCCGCCGCGTCCGGCGGGTCTCGGCGTCCGCATTTCTGGCTTTGCGCCCCAGCGTGGTCCGCTATGCCTTCAGCGGCGTTCATACCGAACCCACCGGCGGCATCGTGCGGCGCAACCACGTCTTCGCCAAGATCTCGCGTCCGGAAGTGGCGCGGCAGTTTCTCTCACCGCCTCCGGAAGCCATGCTGCAAAGCCTGGTCCGCAACGGTCAGCTAACGGCCGAAGAAGCATCGCTCGCCCGCCATCTTCCGGTTGCCGAAGACATTACAGTGGAAGCCGATTCCGCCGGACACACCGACAACCGGCCGCTCACGGTTCTGCTGCCCGCGATTCTCAGTCTGCGCGACGAACTGGCCTCCCGCTTTTCTTACCGCCGGCCGATTCGCATCGGTGCGGCCGGAGGGTTGGGCACTCCGGCTGCGGTCGCTGGAGCCTTTGCCCTCGGTGCATCCTATGTGCTCACGGGTTCCATCAACCAGTGCACGCGCGAAAGCGGGCAGGGAGAATCGGCCAAGGCCATGCTGGCGCAGGCGGGAATCGCCGACGTGATGATGGCGCCCGCCGGCGACATGTTTGAAATGGGCGTAAAGGTTCAGGTGCTCAAGCGCGGCACGCTGTTCGGCGTGCGCGCCGCCAAACTCTACGAGCTTTACCGCCTGCACGATTCGCTCGATCGCATTCCGGCGGAAGCGGTGAGCAGCCTGGAACGCGACATCTTCCGCCAGGATCTCGCCGGCATCTGGCAGCAGACGCGCGAGTACTTCCTCCAGCGCAAACCGGCGGAAGTGGAGCGCGCCGAGCGGGAGCCGCGTCATCGCATGGCGCTCGTCTTCCGCTGGTACCTGGGTCAATCCAGCCGCTGGCCGACACAGAACCATGCGGAGCGCCGTGTGGATTACCAGATCTGGTGCGGACCCGCGATGGGAGCGTTCAACGAGTGGGTTGCCGGCTCGTTCCTGGAGAATCCCGCCCAGCGGACAGTCGGCCAGATCGCGCTCAATCTCATGTTCGGCGCGGCATCGATCACGCGCGCGCAGCAATTGCGCGCCTGCGGCGTGGCGGTTCCCGCGCCATTGTTCCATTACCGGCCGCGCCCGCTCGCAGCGGACGAGCCCGGATTCGAGCTTGCCTCCATCCCCGCCCATGCCCACTGATTTCAAACCGCTCGCCGTGGTTGGGGTCAGCGCACTGTTTCCGTCTTCCGTAGGCGCAGACGGATTCTGGCGCAACATCCTCTCCGGCCGCGATCTCATCACCGACGTTCCGCCGAAGCGCTGGTTGATCGAAGACCACTACGACCCGGATCCCCGCACGCCCGACAAGACTTATTGCAAACGGGGTGCATTTCTCGACGACGTCGAATTTGATCCCGTCGAATTCGGCGTCCCGCCTTCCGCCATTCCGGCCACCGATACGTGCCAACTGCTGGCGCTGATGGTGGCCAAAGAGGTGCTGGACGACGCGCTGCGCGGCCAGTTCCGCGAAATCGACCGCGAGCGGGCGAGCGTGATTCTCGGCGTCACCTCCGGCCAGGAGCTCTTTCTGGAGGTCGCCAGCCGCCTGCAGGCGCCGGTCTGGACTAAAGCGTTGCGCGAATGCGGCATCCCCGAAGACAAGGTGCAGGAAATTCGCGCGCGCATCGCTGCCTCCTACGTTCCCTGGCAGGAGAACACGTTTCCGGGGCTGCTCGGCAACGTGGTGGCGGGGAGGATCGCCAATCGGTTCAATCTCGGCGGCACCAACTGCGTCACGGACGCTGCCTGCGCCAGTTCTCTTTCCGCGCTCTCCATGGCCGCAGCCGAGTTGCAACTGGGCCGGAGCGACCTGGTGATCACCGGCGGTGCGGACACCTTCAACGACGTCTCCATGTTCGTCTGCTTTTCGAAAACGCCGGCCCTCTCGCCCACCGGCGATTGCCGGCCGTTTTCGGACCACGCGGACGGCACCGTATTGGGCGAAGGCCTCGCCATGGTGGCGCTGCGCCGGCTGGAAGATGCCGAGCGCGACGGCAGCCCCGTCTACGCTGTGATCCGGGGCATCGGCTCCTCCTCCGATGGCCGCTCGAAGAGCATTTACGCGCCTCTGCCGGAGGGCCAGGCCAGAGCGATGCGGCGCGCGTACGAAGCTGCCGGATACAGCCCCGCTACGGTCGAACTGGTGGAAGCGCACGGAACCGGCACGGCCGCGGGCGACGCTGCGGAGATCAACAGCCTCACCTCGGTGTTTCTCGCGCCCGGCGAAACGCGGGCGCAATGGTGCGCGCTGGGATCAGTGAAATCGCAGATCGGGCACACCAAAGCCGCGGCCGGCGCGGCAGGCCTTTTCAAGGCGGTGATGGCCTTGCACCACAAGGTGCTGCCCCCCAGCATCAAAGTAGAGCGGCCGAACCCGGCGCTCGACGCGGGGCCCAGTCCGTTTTACATCAACACGCGCTCGCGCCCGTGGGTGCGCCGTGAGGAGCATCCACGCCGCGCTTCGGTCAGCTCGTTCGGCTTCGGCGGAACGAACTTCCACGTCGCCCTGGAGGAATACTCGGGCGACGTGCGCCCGGGCCGCTGCTGGACCGCGCCCGCCGAGCTCATCCTGATCGCGGCGGACGATCCTTCCGCCCTTGCTGCCCGTTGCCGCGATCTGGCGCGCGACATCGCGGCGAAATCGCCGGCGGAAATCGCGCGGGCGAGCCAGCTTGCGTTCACGTCCACGGCCTCCCAGCGCGTCGCGATTGTCTGCGACTCGCAAGAGGACCTGGCGCGCAAACTCCGCCTTGCAGCCGAAGGCGCGGCGGCGCCCGGCATTTACCGTGGCAGTGGTGAGCAGCGCGGGCGCGTCGCCTTCCTCTTCCCCGGCCAGGGCAGCCAATATGCCGGAATGACCGCCGATCTTGCCATGGCGTTTCCCGATTGCCTCGCGGTCTGGGACGAGGCGGCGTGGCTGGCGCCAGCCGTCTTTCCGACGCCGGCATTTTCCGCGGAGGAGCGGGAGGAGCAGGCGCGGCGGCTCACCGCAACGGAATGGGCGCAGCCGGCGATCGGCGCTGCCAGCGCCGCACTGCTGGCGCTGCTGCGGAGGCTGGGTATCGCACCGGATTGCGTGGGCGGCCACAGCTTCGGCGAGATCGCCGCATTGTTTGCGGCCGGCGGCTGCAGCCTCGACACCATGCTTCGCCTGGCGCGCCGCCGCGGAGAGCTGATGGCGTCCGCCTCAGGCCAGGCCGGCGGCATGCTCTCGGTGCGGCGGGATGCCGCTTCGCTGGACCGCCTCATCGCCGAATGGGGGCTGGACCTGGTGATCGCGAACCATAACAGTCCCCGCCAATCGGTTCTGTCCGGCAATGCGCAGGCGATCGAAGAAGCCGCCGCCCGATGCGCCGCCGAGCGTGTGGAATCCGTTCGCCTGCCGGTTTCCACGGCATTTCATTCGCCGCTGGTAGCGGAAGCAGTCGCCCCGTTCCGCGAGTTCCTCGACGTCTCCAAAATCAGCCGGTGCTCCCTGCCGTTCTATTCCAACTTCGATGGTGAGCCGCATCCGGCCGATTCCGAAGCCGTTCGCGAACGCCTCGCAGACCAGATCGCCCGGCCCGTTCATTTCCACCGCATGATCGAGCGCATGTATCAGGACGGCGTCCGCACGTTCGTGGAAGTTGGGCCCGGTTCGGTCCTGACGTCGCTGGCCGGCGCCATTCTGGACGGCCGTCCGCATGCAGCCATCGCGCTGGACCGGTCATCCACCAACGGCCTGGTCTCGCTCTGGCATGCGTTGGGCGAAATGGCGGCACTCGGATATCCGCTGGACTGGAGCGCGCTTCGCGCCGGCGAGCGTCTGGAGGCCGCGCCCCGGACGGAGGCGGATCGCTTCCGCATTCGAATCAACGGCGGAAATTATGGCCGGCCGTACCCTCCGCCGGGAGGCGCCGCCGCGCTCCCGCCACCCGTAGCCCCGCAGCCGGAAGCGAAACCTGCCCAGCATAGTTCGCCGGACGTGGTCCGGGCTTACGAGATTTTCCAGGAGTCCATCAACGAAGCCCATCGCAACTGGCAGTCGAATCTCGCACGCGGGCACGAAAGCTTCCTCAAGGCGATGGAGAGCGCGTACATGGGCACGGTGGGACAGGGGCATGCGCCCACGGCAGTTCCATTGCCGCCGATCCCGGCGCAAGTCGACGCTGCGCAGCCGATTCCGACTGCTTTGCCGCCGCCCGTAGCTCCAGCGCCGACCGCAGTTCCGGCGCCTCCACCAATCCGCGACGATCTCGACATCCGCAGCCTCCTCTGGAGCCTGATTACGGAAACCACCGGCTACCCCGCGGATATGCTGCACGCCGAGATGTCGCTTGAAGCCGATCTCGGCATCGATTCCATCAAACGCGTGGAGATCTTTTCCGCTTTGCATGAGCGCCTGGCGGGAGCGGCCGAATTCGACCAGGCCCGCCTCGGGGAATTGAGGACGCTCGGCGACATTGTCCAATATCTTTCGCCGCGTGGGGGGCCGGAACCCGGTGCCGCGCCGTCGGCCGCGCCTTCCGCCGTACCCGCCGCCGTGCTTGCCACCGCCCCGGCCGTCTCCGGCGCGGATCACGCCGCCGCCGTGCTCGCCGTGGTGGCGGAGAAGACCGGCTATCCGGTCGAGATGCTGCACGCCGAGATGTCGCTTGAAGCCGATCTCGGCATCGACTCGATTAAGCGCGTGGAGATCTTTTCGGCCCTCCAGGAGGCCCTTTCCGATCTGCCATCGTTCGATACCGCCGCTTTGGGCGAACTGGGAACCATCGCCGAGGTGATCGCATTTCTGAGCGGCGCGCCCACGCGCCCGGAGGCCCTCGCTGCCCATCCTATGCGGCGCGCGGTGGAAGCTGTCGAGTCCCCCGCCACCGGGCACGTCCTGCTGGACCCGGCGGATGGACCAGTCTGCATCGTGGGAGGCTGTCCGGCCGCCCAGGCATTGGCGGACGTCCTCCGCGCCCGCGGCTATGAGGCCTTCGTTGGTGAGTCCGGCGTTCCTGCCGTTCCCCCGGGCGCCATCATTTCGCTGGAAGCCCTGGTTGACGGCGGCGCATCGGCCAATCATCGCGTTTTCCGCACGGCGCAATCGGTGGCGCCGGCTTTCGCCGCCTCGGGTGGGGCATTCGTGGCGGTTCGCGATACAGCGGACGGCTGGGCTGGTGGGCTCTCCGGCCTCATCAAAACCGCGGCGCTCGAATGGCCGCGAGCGCGAGCGAAGGCCATCGATATCGATGCTTCGGCGATGGAGCCGGCCGCGCTGGCCGCCGCGCTGGCGCGCGAACTCCTATCCGGCGGTCCGGAGTTCGAGGTCACGCTCACTGCGGATGGGCGGCGGCTGACGCCGCGCTCGGCTGAGTCGCCGTGCGCCGGAGATGCTCTGCCGCTTGGGCCGGACTCGGTCCTGGTATTTTCGGGTGGCGCCCGCGGTATCACCGCGCGGTGCGCGATCGCGCTCGCGCGCCGCACCCGATGCAAAATGCTGCTGCTTGGGCGGAGCAGCGACGATGCACCCGAGGTTCGGGAGACGCTTCGCGCGCTCGACGCCGCCGGCTCCGCGGCGCGCTATGCCTGCCTCGATATACGGGACGGCGCGGCGGTGAGTGCCGCCCTGGCGGAAATCCGGCGCGTGTGGGGGCCGATCGCCGGCATTGTCCACGGCGCCGGTGTGCTCGCCGACCGCCGCATCGAGAACGTCTCGCCAGAGCAGTTCCATTCCGTCTTTTCCACCAAGGTGGACGGCCTGCGCGCGCTTCTCGACGCCACCCGCGGGGATCCACTCGATGTGCTGTGCGTATTTTCGTCGGTGGCCGCGCGATACGGCAATGCGGGCCAATCGGCCTACGCTGTGGCCAACGAGGCCATGAACCATGCCGTTCGGGCAGAGGCGGAAAGACGCACGCGGCCGCTCAAGATCAAGGTGATCGATTGGGGGCCGTGGGCGGGCGGCATGGTCACGCCGGAACTGGGAAAACGTTTCGAAGCCCACGGTGTTGCGCTGCTAGGGCTGGAGGAGGGAGCGGCCGCGTTTGCCGCCGAAATGCTGGACGGCGCGCGGAGCGAAATCGAAGTGGTCCTTGGCGGCATTCCGCCGGCGGCGCCGCGGGAGTTGCGCGTCCGCATCGATCACCGCTCCCATCCGTTCCTCGCCGATCATCGCATTCAGGACGTTCCGGTCCTGCCCGTGGTGGAGGCCCTGGAGCTGTTTTTCCGCTGTGCCCGCGTGCAGGAGAATATGCCGGCGCGTCTGGTGTGCCGCGACCTGAAGGTACTGCGCGGTGTCCGCCTGGACGGCTTCTTCGGCGCCGGAAATCTGCTGGTGGTGCGACCGCGCAAGGAAGGCGCCTTCGAACTACTCGGCCCCGGCGGCGTGCTGCATTACCAGGCGACACTGCTGCCGGAATCGGAGGCGAGCCATCCGCCGCTATCCTTCCCCGATTCGGAACCGCTCCGCGACACTCCGTGGGGCCACCCGGAGATCTATGGCAAGCTGCTCTTTCACGGCCCCGCGTTTCAGGTGATCCGCGAAGTGGACGGCGTATCCGACACCGGCATTCGCGGAACCGTCACCGGCGCCGCCGAGCGCCAGTGGCGCGACGGTTTTCGCCACGCCGATTCCGGCATGCTGGATGGCGGCCTGCAACTGGCCCGCCTCTGGGGATACCATTCGCTGGGCAAGCCGACTTTGCCCGCGCGCATCGGCCAGATCCGCGCGGGGAGCCAGGATCCCGGCAGCACCCCTGTAACCTGCCTCGTTGCCGGGCGAACGGCCGGCGGCACCAAGATCGTCTGCGATGTGGAATTCCGGTCGGCGGCCGGCCAGGTGGTCGCCAGCATGAGTGAAGTGGAAATGTACGCGGTTTCCGGCGAATGAGCTTCGAGCCGGTGGCGATCGTCGGACGCGGATGCGTCTTCCCGGGCGCGCTGGATCCGGCGAGCCTCTGGAATCTGATTGCCGCGAACCGCAGCGCCATTTCCGAGTGTCCGGAAGGGCGCTGGAGAATCGCTAAAGATCGCGTGCTGGGAGAAGGCCCCGAACAGGCCTGGACAGCCCGCGGCGGGTATGTGACCGGTTTCGACCGTCTGTTCGATCCCTCCCGCTTCGCCATCTCGCCGGCGGAAATCGCCCGCCACGACCAGACGCTGCACTGGCTGCTCCACACCGCGCGCGCGGCTCTCCGCGAATGCGGCATCGAGCCGGCGGACGCCGTTCCGCCGCGCACCGGGGCGGTCTTCGGCCTGCTTGGTCTCCCCTCGGACAGCATGGCAGGCTATGCCGAGCAGGTCTGGAGCGGGAGCGAGCCCGCTCTCGCGCCGGAGAGCCGCTTCTCCTCCGGACTCCCGGCTCATCTGCTGGCCAAGGCCCTTCGCCTGGACCTGGGCGCCTTCGCGCTGGACGCCGCCTGCGCGTCCGCGCTCTATGCCATCCGGCTCGCGTGCGATGCCTTGCACGACCGCCGCGCGAACCTTATGCTCGCCGGCGCCGTCAATCGCGCCGACGATCTGTTCCTGCACATCGGCTTCAGCACCCTGAAGGCCATCAGCCGAACCGGCCAAAGCCGGCCCTTTCACGCCGCGGCCGACGGCCTTCTCCCCGCCGAAGGCGCCGGATTTGTGGCCCTGAAGCGGCTGGAAGATGCCGAAGCCGACGGTGACCGCGTGCTGGGCGTCATCCGGGGCATCGGCGTCTCGAACGACGGCCGCACCGCCGCCCTGCTATCCCCATCGGAGGAAGGCCAGGAGCAGGCGATGCGCCATGCGTACCGCATGGCCGGCGTCGATCCCTCCACCGTTTCCTTGCTGGAGTGCCACGCCACCGGCACGTTGATCGGCGACGCCTGCGAGATTCGCAGCACGGCGCGGGTATTCGAGGGGCTGCGGAATATCCCCATCGGCTCCGTCAAATCGAACCTCGGCCACCCCATCACCGCCGCCGGGATCGCCGGCCTGCTCAAACTGCTCGGCGCGATGGAGCATCGCATCCGGCCCGCCACGCTGCACCTCTCACGCGCGGCCGAAACGCTGCCCGGCCTGAGCGGTTCGCCGTTCCGCCCGCTTCTGCTGAACGAGCCGTGGGAGCAGCCGGAAATCCGCCGCGCCGCTCTGAGCGCTTTCGGTTTCGGCGGCAATAACGCCCACCTGATCCTGGAGGAACCGAGGCTGGCCGAAGCATGCCGGCGAACGGTGCGTCCATCTCCCGCAGCCAAGGTGGCGGTTGTCGGAATGGGCGCAGCCGCCGGCGATGCGGCCGGGCTGGACGCATTCACGCAGGCAATTTTTCGCGGCCAGCCGCGGGCGCGGCGAATGGAGTCGGTTGCTCTGGATCTCGCCGGGATTGGATTCGCACCGCTCGATCTGGCATCCGCCTTACCGCAACAGGTGCTGGCTCTGCAGGTGGCGTCGGAGGCTTTGGAATCGGCCGGCTCTGTTCCGGCGAAACGAACCGGCGTGTTCGTGGGCATGGGCTGCGATGCCGAAGTAGCGCGTTACGGGCTTCGCTGGCGCGCGGCCGCATCCGAAATCACCCCGGAAGAAGCCGACGGCATCTGCCCGGCTTTGACTGCGCCCGCCGTGCTCGGCAGGCTGGCTAACATCGCCGCCAACCGCATCAGCAGCAAGTTCGACCTGCGCGGGCCGAGTTTCGCCGTGATGGCCGAGGAGCTTTCGGGAATCGTAGCGTTGCAGTTGGGGGCGCGTGCGGTGGCATCCGGCGAACTCGATGCCGCAGTGGTCGGTGCAGTGGATCTCTCGTGCGAGCCGGTGCACGAAGCGGCCGCGCGCAGCGGTCTTCCCGGCAGCGTGCCCCCCGGGGACGCCGCCGTTTTCGTGGTGCTGAAGCGCGTGGAGGACGCCGGCGGCAGTGCATTGGCGATCGTCGAAGACGCGGCTTGCTCGTCGCCGCAACTCCCGGATGCCGCCGCGCCGGTCTTCGGCCACGCGCACGCGGCATCGGGAATGCTCCAGGCCGCGACCGCCATTCTGGCGTGCGCGCACGGAGCGCTTCCGCCCGCCGTGCCCTGGATCACCGGCAAGGGGCGGCGGAGCGGCATCCGTGCCTCCGCACTCGGGGACGCGGCAGCCTCGCTCGAGGTCGCGGCCGTCCTGCGATCCGGAACGCGTCCCCTGCTCCTCGATCCAGCCCCGCGAATTTTTCTCTACGCCAGCGAAGACCGCAGGGGTGTCCTGCGAGCGCTCGATTCCGGCCGCACTTCTTCCGATGGGCGCGCGCGCCTGGCCATCGTGGCCTCCGGCGAGCAGGAACTGGCGGCGCAAAGAGACCGGGCGCGCCGTGCGCTCGAATCCGCCCCCGGCGCCTTCGCCCTGGACGGCATTTATTACCATCCGGAGCCGGTGGAAGGCGAACTCGCGGCGGTGTTCCCCGGCGCCGCAACCGCGTACCGTGGCATGGGACGAAGCCTGCTGCTGGCGTTTCCGGAAATACTCGATGAGCTATCCGAGCGATTTCCGCACCTCGCCGCAGCCTCCTCCTGGGTCTTCGATACTGCCTCCACGCAGCCGGACGCCACGCAAAAGCTGTGGGGTAGTTCCCTGCTCTCCCAGGCGCATGCCGCATTCGCGCTGCGCCTGTTGGGGCTCGCGCCCAGTGCCGCTCTCGGCATCAGCTCGGGCGAAACCAACAGCCTGGCCGCATTCGGAGCCTGGCGGGACCTCGATCGCTTTTACGAAGACTTCACCGCGGCCGGCGTGCTCGATCGCGTGCTCGGCGGCGCGTTCGAAATCACCGGCGGCGCCTCATGGCAGGTCTGGCAGGTTGCAACTTCCGACGCCGAACTGCGCCGTCTTCTGGCCGATTTTCCCGGCGTGCGGCTCACCGGCTTTTACGCTCCCGGCGAATATTCGATCGCAGGCGAGGCCGGCTTGTGCGCGCGGGCTATCGCGCGCCTCGGCGCCGGTAGAGCACAGCCCGTCCATTACGACCTGGCTATTCACTGCCAGGAATTCGCGCCTTACGCCGATGACTGGCGCGATTTACACGACCGCGAAACCTTTCCCTCCCCAGTCCGCTTCTACAGCCTCGCAACCGGCCTCCATTATCAACCGGACCGTTGTTCCGTTGCGCGCGCGCTTACCGCACAGGCGGGCAAGCCGCTGGATTTTCCCGCCGCGGTGGAGAATGCCTGGAAGGACGGGGTCCGGATCTTCCTCGAACTGGGACCGCAGGCAACATGTGCGGCACGCATCCGCAAGATCCTCGGCGATCGCGAGCACGTAGCAATTTCCATGGATCGGGCCGGCGCCGATTCGCTCCGCCAGGCAGCCAATGCCACCGCCCAGTTGATCGCCGCCGGCGCTGATGCCGCTCTCGCCGCGGCCTTCGACCGGTTGCCGCAGCCGCGTGCCGCGCAAACTCGCAAGCTTTTCACCGTTCCGGCTCACGCGGCGCCCGTGCGCCTGCCGGCGGTGCGGGCCACACCGAGCACTGGAATTCACCTGTTCGAGACGCACGCCTGGGCCATGGCCGCGGCCTACGCATCCTTTCTGGAAAATTGCGGCGCCGAGCCGCATGAAACGTTTCTGAACACTTCCGAACGCGCTTATCGCCAGATAGCCGGCAGGCTGCCACCGCCACTGCCCGTGCACGTACCCGCGTCCGCGACCGTGCGGAGCGAAAGGCCGCGCCTTCCTTCGCTGGCCCGCGCCGATCTCGAACGGCTCTCCTCCGGGTCGATCGCCGATGTCCTCGGACCGGCCTTCCGCCCGCTCAACGGCTTCCGCCGCGTGGTGCGCCTTCCCATGCCGCCGCTGCTGCTGGTGGACCGCGTAACCGCCATTGAAGGCCCGGCCCTCACGTTGGGGGCTGGAGCGATCACCACCGAAACGGACGTGCGCCCCGACGCCTGGTACATGTACCGCGGCCGCATGGCGGCAGGAATGATGATCGAAGCCGGGCAATCCGACTTGCTCCTCATCTCCTGGCAGGGAATCGACCTGGACAGCAAAGGCGAGCGCATCTACCGCCTGCTCGGCTGCGATCTGACTTACCATGGCGGTCTCCCGAAGGCCGGCGACACGCTGCGTTACGACATCCACATCGATCGCCATGCACGCCAGGGTGCGGTTCGGCTCTTCTTTTTCCATTACGATTGCCGCATCGGCGGCCGCTTGCGCCTTTCCGTGCGCAACGGGCAGGCAGGTTTTTTTACGGACGAGGAATTGGCCGCCTCTGCCGGTGTTTTAGGCGCGCCCGAAGCAACCGCGCTGGATCTGGCGGCGGAACTCCGCTACCACTCCACCCAATTGCAAGACGCCGCTGCCGGCCGGGCCTATGAGTGCTTCGGCGCGGGCTTCGAATTCGCGGCGGCGCAGCAGCGCTCCCCCGGGTTCGCCGCGCCGGAGATGCTCTTGCTGGACGCCGTCACCCACGTGCAGCCGCACGAGCCCGCTGCGCGGCGCGGCTACCTTCGCGCCGAGCTATCGATCCGGCCCGATTTGTGGTTCTTCCACGGCCATTTCAAAGACGACCCGTGCATGCCCGGCACGCTGATGTTCGAGGGCTGCCTGCAGGCCATGGCGTTTTACATGATGGCCGCCGGCCTCACGCTCGAGCGCGACGGCTGGCGCTTCGAGCCCATACCCGACGTCGCTTACGAACTCCGCTGCCGCGGCCAGGTGACGCCCGGTTCCCGGCTGCTGGCGTACGAGATTTTCGTTTCCGAAGTTCGCACCGGCCCGGAACCGGCGCTGATTGCCGACGTGCTGTGCACGGTGGATGGCCTGAAGGCCTTCTACTGTCGCCGCATGGGCCTGCGGCTCACGCCCGGCTTCCCCCTGGACGAGCGTCCGCCGGCAATGGCGCCGGACCCGAAAACGGTGGCTTCCGTGAACGGAGTTGCTCTGGACTATGCGGCCCTGCTTCATTGCGCGTGGGGATCGCCGGTGGCGGCCTTCGGACCGCCGTTCGAACGTTTTGCCAAGTCCAGGCTGCCGCGCCTTCCCGGCCCTCCCTATCACTTCGTTACGCGCATTACGGGAATCAACGGTGAGTTCGGAGTCGAACGCGCCGGCGCCAAAGTGACGGCCGAATACGACGTCGAGCCCGGTGCATGGTTCTTCGGCGCCAACGGCGGCGCCGTGATGCCGCTGGCGGTGCTGATGGAGATTGCGCTCCAGCCCTGCGGATGGCTGGCCTGCTTTTCCGGCATCCCGCTGCGCGCCAACGAAGACCTCTATTTCCGCAATCTGGATGGCAAGGCAACCGCGAGCACGGCCATCAGCCGCGCGAGCGGGGTGATTCGAACCGAAGCCACTCTCCTGAACATTGCGCGCTCCGCCGGCATCACGCTGACCTCTTTCGACGTGCGCTGCAGTTGGAACGGCGTGGAGGCCATCCGCATGCAAACCACCTTCGGATTCTTCCGCAAGGAGGAACTCTCGCACCAGGCCGGCCTGCCCACACCGGCCGGCGAGCGGGTCCGAAGCAGCGGCATCGAAATCGATCTCACCGCCCGGCCGCAGCGATATTTCGCCGCCCCCCTCCGCCTGCCCTCCGAAAATCTGCTCATGCTGGACCGCATCACCGGCCTCGCTCCCGGACCGATGGAGGGCTGGGTGCGAGCCGAAAAAGACGTGCGGCCTTCGGACTGGTTCTTCAAGGCGCACTTCTACCAGGACCCCGTCCAGCCCGGCTCGCTCGGGCTTGAGGCCATCGTGCAGGCTCTCGAATTTTATGTGATTCACTATGATCTGGCCGCCGGAATTCCCGACCCGTCGTTCGTCCTCGACGGGCCGATGACGTGGAAGTATCGCGGCCAGGTCCTGCCGCCAAACCGGCAAATTGCGGTGGAAGTTCTGCTGAAGAGCATTTCGCGTGGGAGCGGATCGACGGCCATTCGCGCCGAGGGCTGGCTGTGGGTGGACGGGATGCGCATTTACCATTTTTCCGATTTCGGCCTGCGGGTGGTCTCCCGGAATCCGTCGTGAACCGCCGTGCCGCAGTAATCGGGATGGCGGATTGGGACGGCGCTCTGCGGCGTCTGCTCGAAGGATCCGCTGAAGCCGCCGAACTCGACGACGCCTTTGACCGCGCACGCGCCGGTCTGCGCCGGTTCGACGCGCTTCGCGCCCGCTCGATCGACGCCCCAAGTTCCGCCGATCCCACCGGCGCCGCGGCCATGCGGCAGGCCATCGATGCGATCGAGTCCGGCGCGGCGGAGACCATCATCATCGGCGGCCGGAGCGGAGCGCTGGTCCTGAAGGATTTTGAGACTGCCCGGCAAGACGGAGAAAAGTGCCTGGCGCTGCTCGGCGCCGTCGATGCGCCCGGCGCCGAAGAGTTCGATGCCGGCCGCGGCATCCCGGAAGCGGTGCAGACCGCGGCCTTCAGCATCTACTACCGTTTTCTTCCTCCCGGACCGAACCGTGCATCCAGACGGCCGTGGCTCGGCCCCACACCACGGCGCGCCGTCATCCGCGAGCATGGCGGCGCCTGCTTCGCCCTTAGCGATACCGGCGATCCTGGCATCTTGCCGCTCACCACCTTCGCCGCACGCTCGCTGCAATTGATCCCGCTATCGGCAGCCGCGCCCGAGGATTTCATCCGGCAACTGGACGCGCTTGCGGCGGAGGTGCGGGACGGAGCATCGGTTTCCGAAATCGCTCGCGCTGCCCGGGAACGGATCGCTTCGCTACCGGCTCACCCATTTGGCCTCGCCCTCATCGCCAGAACCGGCACCGGCCTCCTTCGCGAAATCGACTTGGCTCGGCAGGGAATTCCGCGGTCCGTCGATTCCGGCGCTGAGTGGAAGACCCCCGCCGGCAGTTGCTTCACCGCCAATCCGCTGGGCCGGGATGGAGTCGCATTCGTCTATCCTGGCGTGGGCAGCCCCTATGAAGGCGCCGGCGCCGACCTCTTCGCCATCGCTCCAACGCTGATCGATCGCTACGCGGTTCTGGCGCGCGGCGAGCCGGGCCGCTATCTGCACGAAGACGAAATTTATCCACGCGAGCGCGGCAGCGTCCGCACAGACTTTTACACCAACGTCGTGCGCCTGGGCGAGTGCGCCATCAGCCTTTCGGCCGTCCTGACGATGCTCATGCGCGATATTTTCGGAGTGCAGCCCCGCAGCGCTCTCGGCTACAGCTTCGGCGAAGCCATCATGCCGGCCGCGCTCGGCATCTGGCCCGAGCCGGCCATCCTCACCGACCGCCTCGACGCCTCGCCCACCTTCCGTTCTCGCCTGCAAGGCGCCATGACGGCCGTCCGCGAATGCTGGGGCGTGCCGCCCGACGCGCCGCTGCGCTGGCAGTCCTTTTCCGTGCGCGGCACGCCGGCGGAAGCGCATGCCGCTCTCCAGGGTGAAAAGCGCGCATACCTTTGCGTGATCAACTCGCCTGACGAAGTGGTGATCGCCGGTGAAGAAGAGTCGTGCCGGCGGGTTCTCGGCAGGCTGAAGTCCGCCGCGATCCCGATGCCAATTGCCGTCACCATGCACGCGGCCCCGGCTGCATCCGAATACGACGAACTGGTTCGCATTCACGATCTGGACACGATTGCAGGCAGCGGCGTGAACCTGTTCTCCTCCGCGGCCTACGCACCGGTCGCCATTGAGCGAACGGCCCTCGCGCACGCGATTGCGGGCGGCTACACCCGGATGGTCGATTTCCCTCGCCTCGTCCGCCGTGTTTATGCCGAGGGTGCACGCGTATTCCTCGAGCTCGGTGGCCGCCGCAACTGTTCCACCTGGATTGAGAGAATTCTCCGCGGCCGTCCTCACGCGGCCATTCCGTGCGACTCCCCAGGGCAGAACAGCGACGCGGCCGTGCTGCGGGCTTTGGCGCGCCTCTTCGCCCATCGCGTTCCTCTGGATCTCACGCCGCTTTTCGCGCCGCCGTCGTAGTGCGCTGACCGTGAGGTTTGTTTCCTCGCAAGGACCGCTCCTTTTAGTCGCGGCTCCGACCAGAGCCGCGACTGAAAGGAGCGGTCTTGCCCGATAAAAAACGAAATCGTGGGGTCGAGGACCTAGGCTAATTTTAGTGCACCCCCCGCACCAGCACTTTGCCCATCGGCCCTTCCGCCAGCCGGGCGAATGCCGCAGGCACGTCCTCGAATGCGAACACCCGATCGATGACGGGGCGCTTGCCGGCAGCGTTCAACCGGCTGACGATTTCCGCCCACGCCTGCTGGGCCTGTTCCGCCGTGTAGTCGCCCACCGATACGCCGCCAATCCGGTTGCGCCGGAAAAACAAGGTGGCGGTGTTGAAATGGGGAACCTCGCCACCGCTCCGCCCCACTACGCTGACCTTGCCGCCATATCCCAACGCTGCGATCAACTCCGGAAAGATCGGCCCTGCCACGCTGTCCACCACCAGGTCAACGCGCTGCGGCTTGGCCGCCCCGAGGATGGCATTACGCAACTGCGGGTCGTTCGGATCGAAGACAAAATCCGCGCCGAGTTCCTTCAACTTGGCGCCCTTCTCGCGGCTCCGCGAAAGTGCGATCACCCGGTAGCCGAGCGATTTGCCGAGCAGCACCGAAGCCACACCCACACCGCCGGACGCGCCGGTAACCAGCAGCGTCCGTTCCCCGGCGGGAGCCTCGGGTTCTCCCCACTGCGTCAAGGCCTGCCACGCGGTCAGAAAAACCAGCGGCGCCGCCGCCATCTCCTCGACGCTCCAGCCCGGCGGGATGGAGCTCAGGCTGGCGGCGCCCGCAACCGTCTTCTCCGCCAGCGTGCCCCACCGGTTCACGCCCACTTCGCAGCGCAGCACTGCGACTGTGTCGCCCACATGCACGTTCGTCACGCCGGGACCGACGGCCAGCACCTCGCCCGCACCATCGCGTCCCAGGATGTGGGGCAAACGCGGCTTAGCCGGATATTGGCCCAGCGCCAGGAAGGCATCCGCCGGATTCAGCGCGGCGAAGCGGATGCGCAGGAGCGCTTCGCCCGGCCCTGGCCGCGGATCCTCCACCTCGCCCAGCCGCAGTTCACCCACGCCCGCAAATGAGTTCATCAACCATGCACGCACGTTTCACCCTCCGCTTATGCTTCCACCAGTTCCGTCCACGTACAACCGCGCATGTCCCCGGTGCGCTCGAACTGCTCGTGCATCCGGAAGGCCGCTGACAGCGTATGCGGCGTCTGTGCGCCTTCCACAATGTGGAGATAGCTGCGCAGCAGGTCTCGGAAGTCCGGGTGTGCACAGTTATCGATAATCTCGTTCGCGCGCTCGAACGGCGACTTGCCCCGCAGGTCCGCCACTCCAATCTCCGTTGCAATGGCCTGCACCGAGTGCTCGCTGTGGTCCACATGCGTGACCATCGGCACCACCGTGCTGATCCTTCCGCCCTTGGCCGCCGAAGGGCACGTGAAAACCGAAAGATACGCGTTGCGCGTGAAATCTCCCGATCCCCCGATGCCGTTCATGAGTTTGCGCCCCAGCACGTGCGTACTGTTCACGTTCC
Organism: Bryobacteraceae bacterium; assembly: GCA_035508655.1. Taxonomy (GTDB): domain Bacteria; phylum Acidobacteriota; class Terriglobia; order Bryobacterales; family Bryobacteraceae; genus DATGMB01. Next base: position 8,212 of record DATJMP010000210.1, on the reverse strand, counting down.
CGAAAATATCCACTTCGATCGCGGTGTTGATCGAGATGACGCCGATTCGCCGGATCACTTCCGGGCTGTTGCTGATCTCCTGCGGCCGCAGCAGAACGCGCTCCCGGAAAAACTTGAGATTGTCGTACACCTTCCGCAGCACCGGCGGCGTGACGGTGAGGGAGCAGCTGCTGGCGAACCGCACGCGCCCCATTTCAATCAGGCCGACCACGGAATCCTGCACCACCTCCGTGTACATGTCGAAATCGGGAATTTCCTTGTGGCGCCCCAGCGCGCCCATCACCGAGTTCGCAATATCTCCCACACCCGACTGAATCGGAAGAAAGCTGCGTGGGATCAGGCCGGCCCGAATCTGCGCCGCCAGAAACTCGGCCACGTTGTTTCCGATCCGCTCGGTTAACGGTGAAATCTCGCTGAATCCGCGGGCTTCGTCTTCGAGGTCGGTTTCCACGATCCCGACGATTTTCGACGGATCCACCGTGATGATCGGCGATCCGATGCGGTCCGATGGCTTGTAGACGGGGATTTCGTGGCGGTCCGGCGGATTGGCCGGCTCGTAAATATCGTGCATTCCCAACAGCGCCGGCGGATGATGCCGGTTCAGCTCCACGATGATCTTTTTCGCCATCTTGCAGAACGTGGGCGCGGTCCCTACGGCCGAGGTCAGCAGAATTCCGCCGCCCGCCATCAAATCCGCGGCTTCCACCACCGCCACATCCACTGGACCCAAAAACCCGTAACGTGTAACCTGCGGCATCATAGAAAGATGCAGATCGAAGAACCGCGTCTGTCCGGCGTTGATCCGGTCCCGCAGGTCGGAGTTGGTCTGGTAGGGAGTGCGGAACTTGATGGCGCGCGCTTTTGCCAGCGCACCGTCGAGCGAAGGTCCCGTCGAGGCACCTGTCAAGACGCCGATCTGAAATTCCTGGCCGGCTTCATGTTCTCTGGTCGCTCGCTCCGCCAGAGCCAAAGACACCGCTTTGGGCGCACCGGCAGGAGTAAAACCGCTGAAGGCGACGGTCTGTCCATTTTGAATGATCGCGGCAGCTTCGGCCGCGCTAAGGGTCGGAAAGATAGCCACTTTCCATTATCTCTGATTGCGGCAAACCATCTGTGCGGCTTCGGCTTTGGCGCACGGCATGGAGCGCCAATCCGCTAAGATCCCGGAGCCCGGCCACATGTACGATACCTCCCGCCCCCATTGTGGAAATGGAAACGCGCGTACAGTCGCGCTCGTCGGCGAATACATGCGTAAGGTCGCCATTCGAACCCCTGGTTGGTATTCCGTCGCGATCTCCCCATTTATCGTATTACTGGTGATGGCCTCGCCCTCTTCGGCCCAGCCGAGTCGCCTGGCCGGCCGCATCGATAACAGCCGGCGCGTCACGCTGGCGGGCCACATCAATCCTCGCGCTCTCGCGGGCACAGATCAAGGCGAAGTCGATCCCGCCATGCCGATGCCGCGGGTCACCCTGGTCCTGCAACCTTCGTCCAGCCAGCAGGCCGCCCTCAACCAGTTGCTCTCCGACCAGCAGGACCCGTCCTCGCCCAACTACCACCACTGGGTCACGCCCGAGCAATTTGCCGATCGCTTCGGCCTCAGCCAGCCGGATCTCAACCAGATCGAGGCCTGGCTCGGCACGCAAAATCTGACGGTGGTGGGCGTGGCGCGTGCGCGCAACTGGATTGCCGTGAGCGGCGCCGCGCAAGCGGTGGAGCAGGCCTTCGGAACGCAGATCCATTCCTATCTGGTCAACGGGGAGCAGCACTATGCAAACGCCACCGAGCCTTCCATTCCCGGGAGCCTTTCGGGAATTGTCACCGCGATTCGCGGCCTCACCGATTTTCGCCTGAAGCCGGCCCTCCGCCGCCGGGGAGCGGCCAGTGCAATTACCGTTCAGCCGCGGTTCAACAGCGCGAGCCTGTGTTCAAGCTCGATTGCGCCATCCGGCCACTGCCTCGGTCCCGATGATCTCGCCGCCATCTACGATATAACGCCGCTCTTCAATGCCGGCCTCAATGGTTCGGGGCAGACCATTGCCGTGGTGGGGCAGAGCGACGTTCGAACCGCGGATATCGCCGCGTACCGGACCTTCTTCAATCTTTCCGCCATTAATTTGCAACTAACCCTGGTGCCGGGCTCACCCGACCCCGGCATCTCTTCCGGAGACCTGGGAGAATCCGATCTCGACATCGAGCTCGCCGGGGCGGTTGCTCGCAATGCCACGATCAATTTCGTCTATTCCACCGACGTGATGACCTCCGCCCAGTACGCCATCGATGAGAAGCTGGCCCCGGTTCTCAGCATCAGCTACGGAGATTGCGAGCAAGCCTATTCGGCTTCCGAAGCCGGCACTCTGCAGTCCATGGGCCAGCAAGCGAATGCCCAGGGCATCACCTGGTTTGCTTCATCTGGCGACAGCGGCGCCACCGACTGCTATGGGGACCGCTTCTCTGACGCGAACAGCGTCGTTTCGGTCGACATGCCGGCCAGTCTGCCGCAGGTTACCGGCATCGGCGGCACCGAGTTCACGGAAGGTACGGGGAATTATTGGAGCGCCGGCAATTCCGCCAACAACGGATCTGCGCTGTCGTATATCCCCGAAACCACGTGGAACGACAGCTCCCTGGTCGGCAGTCCGGACGCCAGCGGCGGCGGCGCCAGCGTGTATTTCGGGAAACCCACATGGCAGACCGGCGCCGGCGTGCCGGCCGATAGTGCCCGCGATGTTCCCGACCTTGCCCTTTCTGCCTCCGACCAACACGACTATTACCTGATTTTTTCGAGCGATCCCACCCTGTGCAACACCAACCCGCGTGCGACCGGCACTTGCGAGACCGGCGTGGGAGGCACCTCCACGGGACCTCCGTCCTTTGCGGGTTTGCTCGCTCTGCTGAATCAGTCCTTCGTTTCCAAAGGCCTGCAATCGAGCCCGGGGTTAGGCAACATCAACCCTACCCTGTACCACCTGGCGCAATCGACGCCTTCGGCCTTCCACGATGTGACCACCGGAAACAACATCATCACCGTGACCTGTTCGCGTGGCCAACCGAACTGCACCCCCGGATCCGTCGGTTTCTCGGCGGGTCCGGGATACGATCAGGTGACCGGGCTGGGGTCGGTGGACGCCTCGGCATTGGCCGGCGCCTGGACCGCCGCGCTCGGCGGGCAGACCTCTACCGCTCCCGCCACTGGCGCTCCCACCATTGTGGCTGTCGCCAATGCCGGCTCTTATGCGGAGACCTATGCGCCCGGGGAAATCATCGCGATTTTCGGCTCAAACCTCGCGTCCACCACGCAACCCGCCAGCAGCCTGCCGCTTTCCACGCAAATGGCTGGCGTAACCGTGACGATTAGTGGTATCCAGGCCCCACTTTTCTACGTGTCATCGGGACAATTGAACGTACAAATTCCGTACGAGACCCCGGTGAACACCAAGGCTTCTCTCACCGTCGGCAATAACGGCCAGACCGCCTCCACTACTTTCACCGCCGCTGCTACCGCGCCCGGAATATTCGTTACGCAGCAGGGCGCTCCCGTGCCCTATACGAGCGCCGCACGGGGCCAGGTGATCACGCTTTACCTGACCGGGGCCGGTGCGGTTTCTCCCGTGCAGGCGGATGGTTCCGCGCCTGCGTCCGGAACCCCGCTCGACAGCCTCCCCGCTCCGCAGCAGGCGGTCGCGGTCACGGTTGGCGGCGTCAATGCTCCCATTCAGTTCACCGGCATACCAGTCGGGCTAGTCGGCGTTCTGCAAGTCAATTACGAAGTGCCGTCCGGTGCTGCGCTCGGACCTCAGCCTGTCGTGGTTACCGTCGGCGGGGTGCCGAGCAACACCGCGACCCTGGTCGTGACCCAGTAACAGTCATCCCCACCAAGTCTCCCCGGGCAGTAGATTCGCCTTCAGGTACTGTTCGTTAAGTTCGAGGCCGAGACCCGGCAGCGTCGATACCTTCATCCGCCCGTTGCGGATCACGGGCGCATTGCCGGCCGCCACCTTCGTCTCATCGGCGTTGCGCACACACTCCATCCACGGGCAGTTGAAATGGGCGGCGGAGAACTGCTGGGAAGCCATGTTCAGCACGTGCCCGCTCACGTTATGCATGCAGATCGGTACGCGGTAATGGTCTGCCACGTCGGCCAGAATTTTTACTCCCGTGATGCCGCCCGAATTGAGGAGGTCCGGCTGCAGCATATCGACCACCTCGTTCTCGAAATACGGCAGCGCGCCCTCGAGCAGCTCCACATTTTCGCCGGTGGAGAGCGGGACCCTCGTCGACCGCCGCAGCGCCAGCCACGATTCGCTGAATTTCTCCGTCACCGGGTCTTCGAAGTACAGAGGCTTGATGGGCTCGATTGCCTCCGCCACCTTGATGGCGGTGGGCGCGTCGAGTTCGCAATGGCAGTGAACAATGATCTCCCACTCGGGCCCGAACGCTTCGCGCGCGTTCGCATAGGCCTGCTGGATGACGCGGATTTCCCGCGGCCCCAGACTCGGCACCGTCTCCTGCATGTTGCCGCCGAACGCCGTGTGGATATCGATCTTGAACGCCCGGAAGCCCCGCGGATCCTGGGTCCAGCTATCGACGATGCGCTTCCAGTTCTCCTTTTTCAGGAATTCCGCGCTGCCGCTGCAGTGCGAGTACAGCGGAATCTCCTCGCGGAAGTTGCCGCCCAGCAGCTTCGAGACCGGCTTGTTGAGGATCTTCCCCGCCAGGTCCCACAGCGCGATATCGATGCCGCTCAGCACCCGCATCTGCCGGCCGCGCTGCGGATATGCATAGAACATGTTGTGGAAGTGCACCCCGATCGCCAGTGGGTCTTTCCCGATTAGACCCAGGTGCGGCAATCGGCCGTGATGCAGAACATCGATCACATCCCGCGCCACCGGCCCGCTGGTTCCGCATGGGCCGATGCCCGAAATCCCGGCGTCCGTCTCGACCTTGATCAGCGTGCCCGGGTCGCGCACCTGCATGGCTCGAATGGCGGTGATTTTGATCTGGTCCTGAGCAGGCGCCGCCAGGGCTTCGTAGTGCGCCAGCGCGGCGGCGGCGGGCAGGGCCAGGGAAGCCCGAAAGAAATCGCGTCGTGTCATCATTGCCAATACCAATCGGCCAACAGCGGACCGCTCGGGCCGCCGCGCAGCCTCGATGAGACGGTATCACCTGACGGCCTGCGGTACAACCGCCGCTTCAGGCCGGCAGCGGCTTGCCCGCGGTCTCGATCCCAAACGGCACGGCCAGCAATCCCAAGGCGAACGCCACCGCCGTCGCCGCCACGGGTATGCCGATGCTCCCGTAAGCGGCGATGCCGGCCCCCACCAGGAACGTCGCGCCGGCCGCGGCGAACCGGCCGATGGAGGTGGCAAACGCAATCGCGCTGCCCCGGCATTCGGTGCGGTACTGCTCGGGCAGCCAGGCCAGATAAACACTGAAGCTGCCGCCGCCCACACCCACGAAGAAAAGGCCGGGAATGAAAATGCGCAGCGCATCCGGCGCCACGTAAAACGCATAGCCGAAACTGAATGCCAGCGAGATGGCCATCACGGCGTAGAAGCACGCCACGGCGCCGCGCCTTCCGAGGCGGTTCGCCAGACGCGGCATGATGAGGCAGCCCAGAATCGTGCCCACCGCCAGCAGCGCCGTGGCCCAGGATGCGATGCGCGCCGCATCCGCGGCGCCGTACCCTTCGCGCATCGCCAGCTGCGTCACTGCGCCGGGCGCGTAAACCGATCCGCCCCACAACCCCACCATCGAGATCAGTAGAAACAGGCAATTCAACAGCGTCCGCTTGCGGTATTCGGCCGAAAATAGCGCGTGCAGCGATTCGCCGGCAGTCCATCCGCCCGTATCCGCCATGCGTTTTTTCCAGCGCTCCGGTTCGCGCACTCCCATTCGAATGAAGGCGATGAACAGGGCGGGAGCGCCGCCCGCGGCGAACATGGCGCGCCATCCGTAATGAGCGCCGATCACGTAGTTGAGGCCGGACGCCACGAACGTGCCCACGTAATACGCGCTGTTCAGAAAGCCGGCGCCGGACACGCGGCGGCTGTCCGGCAGTTCTTCCGCAACGAAAGCCGCGGCGCCAACAAACTCCCCACCCACTCCGAAACCCGCCAACAGGCGGAAGACACCGAGCTGCCAGATGTTGTGCGCCAGGCTTCCGAGAAACGTGAACACCGAATAGCAAAGGATCGCCAGCGTCAGCGAACGGACGCGCCCGAAGCGATCGGCGAACGGCCCCCAAAGGAAAGCGCAGCCCCAGCCCACCAGGAATACCGCGAACAGGATGCTGCCGTACAAGCCCAGGTTTCCCGGCGTAGCCGGAATGCCCGAACCGGGCAGAACCTCCTTCATGGCCGGAACCAGAACCAACGCGTAGATGAAGGAATCCATCCCGTCCAGGACGATCCCCGCCCACGACGCCCAAAAGCCGCGGACCTGGTTCGCCGTGAGCCGCAGTGCCGGGGCTCCGCTCGTCAGAACTCTACTCCCGCATACGCTCCTGGTTCTGCCATGTTGCGACGCAGATTCAATCCTACAGCATGACCGGCCGGATTGTCTTCGGCGGGCCAGCGCAGGGCGCGCTGCCTACCCGATGACCACGAGCCTGCCGTGTCGCACACGTTTGCGGGGCGGAACACCTGCCAGGTCCCGTAACCGTGCGTTCCTTGACAGCCAACCAACCGCAGCGGCAGGGTATTTCGCCGATGGTACGTCACAACTCAGACAGAAGCCGGCGTTTCGGAGTTCGCTGAGGGTATGAGCGTGCCGTACCAATTATCTGCCTGATGCGCGGACAGCAACAAAAGCTTTTGATCGACACCGCCTTCATCGGTGTCGCCGGGGCGCTGGGTGCGCAAGCCTTCCTTCTGCTGCTGAAAGCGTGCAGTTCTCTGCTCCTGGGAGATCTGGGGGGATACCGCATGCCGGCGTTGTCTAGCGAAAACGGCATTCCCCATCCGGCTGTGGGTCCACACGGGTTGTGGCTGGTGCCATTGGCCACCACCCTGGGCGGCCTGCTCACCGGTCTGTTGGTATACGGCCTGGCCCCGGAAGCCGAAGGGCACGGTACGGATGCGGCAGTCAATGCATTCCACAACCTGGGTGGAGTGATTCGCGCCCGCGTGCCGCTGGTGAAACTGGTGGCTTCGGCAATCACCATAGGGTCCGGCGGTTCGGCCGGACGCGAAGGGCCGGTCGCCCTGGTCAGCGCGGGAATGGCTTCGCTCTATGCCCGGCTCTTCCACCGTACTCCCCCCGAAACCCGCCTCCTGCTTCTGGTTGGCATGGCCTCCGGACTGTCCGCTATCTTCCGTTCGCCCATAGGGACCGCCATCTTCGCCGTCGAGGTTTTGTATAGCGAAGGCGAGTTCGAAACCGGCGCCCTGGTTTTCACTCTGTTCGGGTCGATTGTGGCTTATGCACTGAACGGCCTGTTCTCCGGCTTCCAGCCTCTGTTTGAGGTTCCCACCACGTTCACGGCGCCTGGGGTCGGCACTTACGGGTGGTACGTGTTGTTAGGAATCGCGTGCGGAACCGTGGCCGCTGTTCTGCCCACCTCTCTCTATTCCATGCGCGATCTCTTTCACCGCGTTCCCTGTCCACCGCATCTCAAGCCCGCCATTGGCGGGCTAGCGGTTGGCGTGGTAGGGCTGGTGCTTCCGCAGTTGCTGGGGGGCGGCTACAGTTGGATCCAATCCGCTATCACCGGCTCGCTCCCCCTGTACCTGATGATTTTCCTGGCGTTAGGAAAAATTCTCACGTTCGCACTAACCATTGGCTCCGGCGGCTCGGGCGGCGTGTTTGCGCCTAGTCTGTTCACCGGCGCCATGCTGGGCGCCGCGCTGAGCCATTTGTTTCATCAGCCGCAGGCGGCATTCGCAGTCGTGGGAATGGCGGCGGTGTTCGGCGGCGCGGCGCGCGTGCCCATCGCCACCATTCTGATGGCGATGCAGATGACCGGAGGCTATCAGTTTCTGGTGCCGGCCGGCCTGGCGGTGGTCTTCAGTTCGATTGTGGAATCCCTCCTCACGGCGCCTCTGCGCTACAAGAGCCTCTACGAACGGCAGGTTCCGACGCGCGCCGATTCGCCAGCGCATTACGTCGACGAGGTGCGGAGCGCTCTGGACCTGCTCCGCACTCATAACATAACCGGCCTGCCGGAGGCGTCAAGCCTGGAGTTATTGTCCCTGCTCGAATCCGGCGTGCC
>DATJMP010000209.1:0-2275 GCA_035508655.1 Bryobacteraceae bacterium | reverse complement strand
AGCCAGAGGTACTTGCCATCGGAGACGAACAACTTGCCTACGGGCGAGGAGTAATCCCAGCGCATGCGTCCGGGTTTGCGGAGGAGGAGGGTGCCGCTTTCCGAGCGGCGGGGCTGTCCTGGTCCGGTATATTCTTCATGGAAAAGGACTTGGAGGGTTTGGGCGTGATTGTAGCGGGCTTCGACGGCCTTCAGCATGGGTTCCAGGCCGGGCGTTTGGGCGACCAGGGACACGGGCAGCAGGCACAGCATCAGCCGGAGCGGGCTCACAAACGAAATGACGCTCGCCGGGCGGGGAACGTGGAGGCGACGGAAAAATTCGAGGATCAGGTGCAGGCGACCTTCTGATATCAGAGTAACACGGCGAGCATGCAAAGCGAATTGACCAGCCGAAGCCAATTTCTCGTATGTTATTTTGATTCAATGGCGTGCGGGAGTTTTTCGGGACGGCGCGGAAGCGTGATTGCGCGCACAGGAGTTCAATCGCGTGTACAATCGCTAGTGCCGGGAGGAGAGATCCATTGAGGCGTTGTCCGTCATGCGCGAGCGCCGTGCCATCGGACCACGAGTTCTGCGGAAAATGCGGCACACCGGTGGGCGGAGCCGGGAGCGCCGCTACCACCGAGAGCGTGCGGCGCAGCTCCGCTCCCGCGACTTCGGGAAGCATGGACGAAGGGCGATTCCCGCCGGGGACGGTGCTGGCGCAACGCTACCGGGTGGTGAGTCTGCTGGGCCGCGGCGGGATGGGCGAGGTGTACCGCGCCAACGATCTGCTGCTGGGCCAGGCAGTGGCGCTGAAGTTCCTACCTGTGGAATGGACGGCGGACGAGGGCGCCCTGGCACGGTTCCGCAACGAAGTGCGGATCGCGCGGCAGATCTCGCATCCCAACGTGTGCCGCGTTTACGATATCGGCGAGGCGGAGGGATCGACCTATCTGTCGATGGAATACGTCGACGGCGAAGACCTGGCCTCTTTGCTGCGGCGGATCGGACGATTGCCGCAGGACAAGGCGCTCGAAATCGCACGGCAACTGTGCGCGGGGCTGGGGGCGGCCCACGACAAGGGCGTGATCCACAGGGACCTGAAGCCGGGCAACATCATGCTCGACGGCAGAGGCCAGTTGCGCATCACAGACTTCGGGCTGGCGGCGGTGGCGGGTGAAATCAGGGACATGCGCAGCGGAACGCCGGCGTACATGGCGCCGGAGCAGCGCGCCGGCCTGGAGGTAACGGCGCGGAGCGATATTTACGCGCTGGGCGTTGTGTTGCACGAGATCTTTACAGGCAGCCGGGCCGCGGCGGACGGCAGCAATCCGGAGCTGTCTCAGGAGGTGGACCGGGTGATCCGGCGGTGCCTCGCCGAGGATCCGGCGAAACGGCCCGGGTCGGCGCTGGCGGTATCGGCCGCGCTGCCGGGAGGCGATCCATTGGCGGCGGCGTTGGCCGCCGGGGAGACACCGTCGCCCGAGATGGTGGCGGCGGCGGGGGATACCGACAGCGTTCCGGTGCGTACGATCGCGATCTCGGTGGCGGGCATTCTCATCGGGCTGGCGGTAGCGGCGGTGTTGGGCGGCAAGAGCGATCTGCCGGCGAAGACGCCGTTCCCGATGTCGCCGGCGGTGCTGGAGCAGAGGGCGCGGGACGTCATGAAGAGTCTTGGCTATCGCGATACACCCACTGACCGCGCGTATGGATTCCTTTACGCCACGGACTACCGCCGGTATGCGGAGAAGAAGGAGAAGCCGGCGGTTTACGAGGCGCAACTGGCAAAAGGGCAACCGCCCCTGATCCATTTCTGGTATCGCCAGAGCCCAGGGTACCTGGAAGCCACAACCGCCAATGACGAGAACGGTCCGGTATTTTCGGTTTCTCCCGAGAATCCGCCGGCGACGCACTCCGGCATGGCCGGCTTAAGTCTGGATCCGCAGGGCCGCCTGATCCGGTTCAGGGCCGTGCCGCCGCAGATGGAAAAGACGGCAGCCGCGGCACGTCCGGCTGATTGGACCGGGCTATGGACCGCGGCGGGGCTCGACATCACCCGCTTTGCGCCGGCCGATCCACAGTGGATCCCGCTAGTGAGCTTCGACGCCAGGGCGGCGTGGACCGGCACGTACCCGGAGGCGCCGAACGTGCCGCTGCGGATCGAAGCTGCGTCGTGGCAGGGAAGGCCGGTAAGTTTCGAGACGATCGGCCCGTGGTCGAAACCCGAGAGAATGCAGAACCCGCAGATGGCGCCGGGAGTGCTGTTCCTGCAGGCGCTGGTATGGTGCACGTTC